>JALVAU010000058.1 GCA_027011025.1 Campylobacteraceae bacterium
AATTTTTCGATCTTTGAAGCACTGATGAGACCGGGATTATTTTCAGCGATAAGATCACTAATCTTTCCATCTAAAAATCTATCACTCAAAGAGATTTTTGATACTCTATATTTTTTATTTACATAAAATAGTCTGACCGGAACTTTAGTTATATTTCCTGCATCATCAGTTGCTACTATTGTGGCTCTAAATTTCTTTTGCTCTACCGGCCATGCAATCAGTGATACAAAATAATCTTTTTTATAAAAGGGTGTCGGATAAAATCTCTTTCCAAAGTTAGTTTGTATATATAACTCTTTGAGATTCAGATCTTTTGCCTTAAATACAACTGTCGCTACCCCACCTTTTATAATTTTATATGAATTATTTATGATAAACAGTTCTGGTCTTCTTCTGTCTATTTTTATATTTACAACTTTTTTTGAACTATTACCGGAGAAAAAATTCCACTTACTATCATCTGTAACCTCTATAAAAAGTTTGAAATTTTTCTTCAAACTTGTAAAACCTGTTTTTGGAAATTTTATAGCGATTGTCTGCTGTTTTAAGATACTTGTATATAATTTTTCTATCAAATTTACACTATTCTTACCATCACTCAGCGAAACTCGAACATATTTGATACCGCTATCATCACTAAGATTCAATTTTAGAGGTGCTCTTAAATTCCAATCAATTTTACTTTTTATACCAATTTTTGGAACATTTCTTTCAAACATGGAAGATGAATATAAAAATCCAAATCCTGCTATTATTAAAATCAAAACAACTGCTATAACGACGGTTGATAACCCTCTTTTTTTACTATATCTTCGCTTAGACGACATCTATACTATCCCTTTTAATATATCTAATATTCTATTTTTCAACCCCAATAGGTCACAATTTTTTACTTCAAATCCAGCAGAATTGATATGTCCTCCACCTTGAAAATATCTAGATACTACAGAAATATCCAAATCTGACTTACTTCTTAGTGAGACTTTAAAACCACCATTCTTCTCTTCTAGTATCATTACCGATACTTTGACTGTTATTATATCACGAAGTACATTTACTATATTTTTAGTATCATATCTTTTTGCTCCAGTTTCGATCAAAATCTCTTTATCTATAGATATTAATGCAACTTTTGCATCAAAATATAGCTCAAAATTATTTAATACATATCCTAGCAGTCTTGTTTTTGCTAAGGATACTCTACTCTTTAAAAGTTCTGCTATCTCTTTGGGATCTGCTCCATATCTAACTAGGCTAGCTACTGTCTTGAAAGTTTTCTCCTCCAAATGAGAGTAGGAAAAAAATCCTGTATCTTCTACTATGGTTACATACAAGCAAGTGGCACAAACTTTTGAAATTGCAATGCCATTTTGCACTAAAAAATCATATACAACCATCCCGGCACTTGCACTTTTTTCATCTACTATATTTATATCACCAAACATTTGATTTGAGGCATGATGATCTATATTTATGAGTTTATACTCACCTTTGGCAAGCCCTAGTCTATCAAAACTTCCACAATCACAACTAATAACCACATCATAAAATTTTGGTAATTTATCTCTTATTTTTTGAATATTTGGCAAAAAATCATAAATTCTTGGCATCTCTTTTGTACTATTATAAAGAGAGGCTTTTTTATTCATTTTCTTTAGAATGTCATAAAGAGCCAAAACAGAACCTAGTGTATCTCCATCGGGGTTTACATGCGAAACTAATAGTATGTGTCTAGCTTCAATTATCGTAGCCCAAGCATCTTTATACATATTCACCTCAAAAATAAAAGAAATATATTATACTAAAATTCTTATAAAATATTGTTTACTTTTTTCTCCCCGTCTTATAAACAAATGCTAAAACTTCAGCAACTGCCTTATATAGGCTATCTGGTATGGTATCATTTAATTCGCATTTTTTATACAGCTCTCTTGCTAAGGGTGGATTTTCTACTATTTGGATATCATTGAGCCTTGCTATCTCTTTTATCTTCAATGCTAAATGATTCATACCTTTTGCTAGTATGATAGGGGCATTATCCTTTTTCTTGTCATATCTTAGAGCTACGGCATAGTGTGTTGGATTTGTTATAACTACATCGGCCTGCGGTATCTCTTGCATCATTCTTTTTTTAGTCATCTCCATCTGTATTTTTCTAATCCTTGCCTTTATCTGCGGATCTCCTTCCATCTGTTTATATTCATCTTTTATCTCTTGTTTACTCATCTTAAGATCTTTAAAATAGTTATACCTGACAAAAAAAAGATCAAAAAGAGCCAATATAAAAAAGAGTAGTAGCATAGACGAACCTAAAAGAAGAGCCTTTTCTCTCAACCATGAAAGCTGCTCAAAAATAGGCAGATACACAACACTTGGCATCTCTTTTGCAAAATCAAATAGATAATAATATGCAACCATAAATACCATGACGACTTTTAAGATAACTTTTATCGTTTCAACAAACTTTTTGACGCTTAGAAGATTTTTCAACCCTTTTATAGGGTCTAACTTTGTCAAATCAGGGATAAGTGGTTTTGAAGTAAATATAAAGCCAAATTGCAAAAATCCCGCTAATAAACCGGCAATTGCCACTGTAACTGCTAAAGGAATCACCATAAGTATAATTTCTCTGAATGTAATGACAGATATCTCTAAAATCATATTTTTAGTAAACTCAATACCTACAAATGATTGATAGTAATGGTATAGCTCCACCATATGCTCTTGCATGAAGGGAAATATGGCTAAAAATGTAAAAATCCCGACTACTAAAGTTACAAAACTGCTAGCATCTTGACTCTTGGGAACATTTCCATCTTTTCTGGCATCTTCAATCTTCTTAGAGGTGGGCTCTTCTGTCTTCTCCTGATCATCTGCCATATACTACTGCTCCACTAACCATAACTATGTAATTTTCATAGATAGATCCAACCATGTTGCTTGGTGAATCAGACTACCACTACTAATAGCATCGACTCCTGTATCTATGTACTCTTTTATGTTATCTTTAGTAACATTTCCACTTGCCTCAACCAATATATGGGGAAATCTCTTATTTTTGAAAGCAACTACCTCTTTTATATCCTCGATATTCATATTATCACACATAATCATATCGGCTCCACATTTCATGGCATATTTGGTGAATTCTATATCTTCACACTCTATCTCTATTTTTGAGGTATATGGCAATTTAAATCTTGCTTTTTTTAAAAACTCTTCTAGGTTATCGATAGTTTTTATATGAGTATCTTTAAGCATCAAACAATCATCCAAGCCCATTCTATGATTGTGTCCACCCCCACACCTAACTGCGTATTTCTCAAAAATTCTAAGGTGGGGTCTTGTTTTTCTTGTATCCAATAATTTTACATCCGAATCTTTAATGATACTGGCATAACTATTTGTATTTGTGGCAATTCCGCTTGCATGTTGCAAAAGATTTAGTATCGTTCTCTCACACATCAAAAGTTTTTTTGACTTCCCCCTCAGTATTGCTATAGTATCTCCATATTTGATCGGTTTTCCATCTTTGATGTGAAATTTTATATCAATATTTTCAACTCTACACAATGCTTTTGCATATGTAACGCCAGCCAATATTCCGGTATCCTTTGATATAATCTTTGCAGATGTTTTTTCATTATTTCCAACCAAATAAAACAGATCACCTCTGCCAACATCCTCTTGAAGAGCTTGTTTTACAAATTTTTTTATC
>JALVAU010000059.1 GCA_027011025.1 Campylobacteraceae bacterium
TTTTATTTGCTCTAAGTTAAATTCCGGACAATGAGCCATATGAGAATGATAAGCTTTAAAAAATAGTTTTGAAGTTGCAAGATAGGGGGAAAATGTGAATAATATCGAAGAAGCGCTGTTTGCCTCTTGGCCAGCGTTAGAAGAAGAGAGTTTCTTTGGTTGGAAATTACGCTTCGCAAATGGTTATACCAAGCGTGCAAATTCTGCTAATGCAAGTGTGCAGATAGATAACCTTTGTGATTCTCAGATTGGGTATATTGAAGAATTTTTTAAAAAGCGAAAACAAAAGGCTATTTTTCGACTCACATCCTTTTGCACCAGCCAAGAAATAGACGATATACTTGCTGATAGAAAATATCGATTTATGGACTTATCAATGGTTATGACTACACCCTTGGCAAATATCACACATGACAACAGTGATAAATGCGACTTTTTAAACAAAACATCTCATTGGCTTTTGATTTTTCAGAAAATTTCAAATGCAAGACACGAAGGAGAAAAAACTCATCTCATGATGCTTAATAGAATAATAGGAGATACCGCTTATGCGGTAATAGAAGAAGATGGCAAGCCAGTTTGCTGTGGGCTAGGAGTTGTCCATAAAGAATTATTAGGATTGTATGACATCGTTACTGCGCCAGGTTGGCGAGGACGAGGATTGGCTACAAAAATTTGTAGTAATCTTATGGCATGGGGAGAGTCTATTGGTGCAAAAAAAGGATATCTTCAGGTTGTTGGTTCAAATTCCATAGCAATTAACCTATATGAAAAATTAGGTTTTCGCAAAAGTTATACTTATTGGTACCGAGTTCAGCCAATTGAAGCCGGGTAAAATGCCAAAAAGGATTGGTATAAGCACTTAGTTTAAAAATCTTTTGTTGATATCAGTGTAACTCTCTATTCTCCTGTCTCTAAAAAATGGCCATATTTTTCTGATCTCTTCACTCTGTTTCATATCTATATCTATGATTTTTATCTCTTCTTTATCACTGCTTGCTTGAGTTAAGAGTTCTCCTTGGGCACCAATGGCAAAAGAGTTTCCCCAAAATCTGATACCATCTATGTGTTCTAGGTTATCTAGCTCTTTGCCTACTCTATTTACTGCTATCAAAGGAGTGGCATTTGCTATGGCATGTCCTCTTTGGACATTTATCCATGCATTGAGTTGTCTGTTTTTTTCTTCTTGTTCATCTTCATCAAACCAGCCTATTGCTGTTGGGTATATGAGGATATCCGCACCTTTGAGTGCCATAAGTCTTGCAGCCTCAGGAAACCACTGATCCCAACAGATCAAAACACCAAGATTTCCCAAGCTTGTTTTGATAGGATTGTATCCCAAATCACCGGGTGTGAAGTAAAATTTTTCATAAAATCCGGGGTCATCGGGAATGTGCATTTTTCTATATTTTCCTGCGATTGTTCCATCTTTTTCAAAGACTACGGCAGTATTATGATATATGCCAACAGCTCTTTTTTCAAATAGAGATGTAACTAAAACTATACCATTTTTTTTAGCAACGCTTGACCAAAAATTTATATCATTTGCCCAATTATTTGCAAGATCAAAATTTTTCGTATCTTCATTGATGCAAAAGTATCTATTTTGGTGTAACTCTTGAAGTATGACAAGTTGTGCACTTTGCTCCACTGCTTCTTGGATCAATTCGAGAGTTTTTTGTATAGTCTCCTCTTCTGTATGGTGATATTTTTGTTGTATTATTGCTGTTTTCATAGTTGAAAGTATAGCAAAATTATCTAATTTTGGTATAATCTTCACTGTTATACCAAATTAAACTATAACTAAACACTTTAAAAAGTAGATAAGCCATAAGATTTAGTGTTTTAAAGTCGTAGGACTACCTTTATGTAATTCAAGACTTTAAAGTGCTAAAGGTTGTGGCTTAGCTACTTTCCCTTTGGGTGGCTCACTTTTGTTCCCACTCACTATTAAAATTTCTTGATTTAGCTAAGGCTAGACCTGCGAAATTTTAACAGCAATTGGAAACAAAATTGAGCCATTAAAGTGTTTAGTTATAGTTTAATTTGGTATAAGTTTTTCAAAGGGGTAAAAATGGATTTTCCAAAAAGTGTTGAGATTATTGAGGTTGGTCCAAGAGACGGTTTTCAGAGTATAAAAGAGTGGATTCCTACGGAGTTAAAACTTGAGATTATAGATAGACTGATAGAGTCAAACTTTAAAAAGATAGAGATTACCTCTTTTGTCCATCCTAAAGCAATTCCTCAGATGAAGGATGCAAAAGAGATAACGCAAAAACTGATACAAAAATACAAGAAAACGGATGTAGAGTTTGTGGCTTTAGTGCCAAATCTTTTCGGGGCAAAGGTTGCTTATGAGCTTGGATTGAGAGAGGTAACTTATGTTATTTCTGCGAGTGAAGCCCACAACATGGCAAATGTAAAAAGAACGCCAGCCGAGTCATTTGAGGGGTTAAGAGAGCTTAGAGAACAGCTACCAGATATTAGGGTAAATCTTGCTATTGCTACTGTTTTTGGCTGTCCTTACGAGGGAGATATAGCGATAGAACAGGTCAAATGGATGGTAAAACAGGCTCTACATGTAGAGGTTGAGAGTATCACCCTAGCAGACACTATAGGAGTAGCAAATCCTTTGCAAATGCATGCGGTTTTAAGTGAACTCAAAAAAGATTTTAAAGATATAAATTTCGCTCTTCATCTTCATGACACAAGAGGTATGGGACTTGCAAATGTTTTGATGGCGCTAGAGTGTGGAGTGAATAGATTTGAGTCTGCCCTTGGTGGTCTTGGAGGTTGTCCTTTTGCACCGGGAGCTGCTGGCAATATCGCTAGCGAAGACTTGGTAAATATGTTGGAAAATATGGATATAAAAACAGGTGTAAAATTGGATAAATTGTTAAATACAGTAAAAATCGTACAAGAAAAAATCAAACCTATCTTAACAAGTCATATGGCATATGTTGATAGTTGTAGCATTGGAGAAAAGTAATGAATAAACAACCATTAGATGGAGTAAAAGTTTTAGAGTTAGGAAGTTTAATTGCAGGTCCTTTTGCGGGGAGACTCTTTGGTGATTTTGGTGCAGAGGTTATAAAAGTAGAGCCTCCAAAAGTGGGAGACCCACTAAGAAAATGGCGACTTTTAAAAGATGGAACTTCTCTTTGGTGGTATGTCCAATCAAGAAACAAAAAGTGTATCACCTTAAATCTAAGGACAAAAGAGGGAAGCGAAATCATCAAAAAATTGGCTAAAGAAGTTGATATTATCATAGAAAATTTTAAACCCGGGACATTAGAAAAGTGGGGGATTGGATATGAAGATTTAAAAAAGATAAATCCAAAGATTATAATGGTGCGAATTTCAGGCTATGGACAGTATGGACCATACAGCTCAAAACCGGGCTTTGGAAGCATCGGCGAAGCTATGGGAGGCATAAGGTATCTTAGTGGCTACCCAGATCTTCCGCCGGTTAGAACGGGCATAAGTATAGGAGACTCTATATCTGCTATATATGCCGTTATGAGTGCTATGATGGCACTTTACCATAGAGATATAAATGGCGGTGAGGGACAGTATATAGATGTAGCTTTGTATGAGGCTGTTTTTAGTATGATGGAGAGTATGGTTCCTGAATTTGATCATTTTAAATATATAAGAGAGAGGACAGGAAGTACACTTCCGGGAATCGCACCATCAAATATATATCTTTGTAAAGAT
>JALVAU010000060.1 GCA_027011025.1 Campylobacteraceae bacterium
CTTTTATAGACTTTGCATCAAAACCTTTTTTTGAGATGTATATCTCATTTGAGATACCTAGTTTTTTTGCTATATCAAAAAGCTTTAGACTCTTTTGTGAAAAAAATATCTCTATAAAATTGGTCGAAAACTTCACATGTGAAGAAAATGCAAGGTAGAGTATCGCTAGGAGTGTAAATATCGCTAAATTTAAGTATCTCATCGTTTTGTTATTTCAAGAGTGTCACCGTTTGGCATAAACATCTTGAAGCTTAAGACCTTTGAATTTTTGATTTTTACTTCAGCTTTTACGATTCTATCTGCTATGTCGCCTTTAAATGTAACATAGCACATATCTTTGTCTTTTTTCACATCAAAATCCGGATTTGATTTGAGTGTTGAAAAATCTCCAAGCCTTGTCATGATGTCTATAAATGTTCTGGCATAAAAGTTTGCTCTTCCTTTTAAATGATAAAGTTTACCTTGGGAATCTTCCATCGTCACATTTGTATCGGTTTTTATGATTTTTTTATGCAAAGGTTCTTTGTAGGTGATGATAGTCTTGTCTTTCATGACATCTATATGACCTTTTTTGACAAAATTCGTGCCTACCGCAGAGACATATTTTGATTCTGTAAAATCGTAGGCATTAGCAAAAAGCAAGGCTACATGTAGAGCCAATAAAATCATAATCCGCATAGTTCATCCTTTTTTTCTTGCATAATCTTTTGTGCATACTTCATCATATCTATCTCATTTTTAAAATCTTTAGGATATAGAGGCGGAAGCATTTTTAGGTACATCTTTTCTCTCTTGGAAGTTTTGAAACACCAGCTTTTTCTAGGCAAAAACTTATAAGCTCCTTCTATAACTATAGGCACAATCGGTCTGTTTTTTTTCATGGCCAATTTAAAAGCACCCCTTTTAAAAGGGAGCAGTTTATCTCCGCTGTGTCTTGTTCCCTCCGGAAAGTATATGACATTTTTGCCACTTTGTAGATGCTCTTCAAACTCCTTTTGTATCTCTCCAACTTCACTTAGAGATTTACCCTTTATATATCTGACACCAACAGCATGGGTAATCTTCTTGACTATAGGGTACCTGCCTAGATTTACATTTGCAAATATAAGATAATCTTTGATATACATCGCAAATGCCGGAAAATCAAGAATAGATTGGTGGGTAGATATATAGACTGCACCTTTTGGCATATCGTCTAACACCTCAGCTTTTAAGACTATGCAAGGAACAAGCTTGTAAAATAGTCCGTATGACAAAGCGGAGCCATTTTGGAAAAATCGCATAGGGTTTTTGATGAATGGCTTAAATATAAAATATATCAAAAATCCGGGTATCATCATCCCGACAAGCAGTCCGAAAAAGATAAAATGTCCGATACTACCTAGTATGCACTTTAACACCATAAACCTTTCCGTAGATGATTTGAACTGCTAAGGCAGTAAAAAAGAGTATATACCAGCCAACAGAGGAGTAGAAAGCCCAAAGTATATCACTACAAAAATTGACGACATACAGATGTATTAGAGTATTTATAAGCATTACAACCACCCAATAACCATCCCCTTTTTTGACAAAATCCTCTTCTTCTTTGGTCAGTTTTTTAGGATAAAATCTCTTTGTAAAGCCTAAAATCATGTATCTTTTATTGAAATGTGCATCGATAAAGAGAAGTAAAAAGATAGTAGAGAGAGTTACGGGTATGTATTTTACTGTTTGAAGAGAAGAGAAGTAGTATGCCGTTGACAAAGCTACTATATTTATACTAGGAATAACCATATCTTTATAACTCTTTTTTTTGAAATATTTAAAAATAAAATAGATAGTTGCCATCAAAAGATATACAAAAACAACTGACCTAAACTCAAAATAGTGTATAAGCAACACAAATGCCGGAGCAAAGATAATGGCTAAAAGATTTGGTACCATAGCTTCTTTATCTTACCATTCCGCCACTTATATTTAAAACCTCTCCTGTCACATAAGATGCCTTGTCTGCCAAGAAAAAGACACACTCTGCCACCTCTTTGGGCTCTCCTATCCTCTTAAGAGGTATATCTTTTTTGATACTTTTTATATCCAAGTCTTTTGTCATCTCTGACTCTATCAAACCGGGAGCTACGGCATTGACTCTTATCTTGTATCTTGCCACCTCTATAGATAAGGCTTTAGTAAAGGCTATCATCGCTCCTTTGGCAGATGAGTAGTTTGTCTGCCCCATATTTCCTACCAATCCAGAGACTGAGGCTACATTGACTATGGAGCAATTTTTACGACTTATCATATTTTTTATAACTGCTTTTGTTACATTGTAAGTGCCGTTTATAGATGTATTTATCACACTGCTCCACTCATCTTCCTCCATCCAAAAGAAGAGTTTATCTTTTGTGATTCCTGCATTATTTACCAAAACATCGATTTCAAGATTTTCTAGTTTTTCTCTAACCATATCTCTATCTAAGATATCAAAGCATATCATCTTGGAGTTATTTAGCTCTACATGTAGAGCTTTTGCTTTTTGTTCATCACTTCTATAGTGTAGGTAAACAAAATACCCGTTTTTATGAAAATATCTAGCGATTGCCTCACCGATAGAGCCGGTTGAACCTGTGACTAATACACTTTTCATATAAATTCTCCATCTCTCAAAAGAGTTTTAAGTACTTTGAAATCTAGATCCAATCTTCTATCTTTTAGCACCTTTGGTACTTTTTGTCGTATCTTGGTATGGCACTTTTGAAGATGAGGAGAGCACTTTTCAAAACCCCTTATATCGACTGCTTGAGCTACGCCCAAAAATGCGATTGAGAGCATATTTGCAAGGTCTGGCAACTGTTTTGCAAAGTTTCTAGCAGCAGTTGTCCCCATGCTGACCTTATCTTGATTTAGCGATTCTGTCGGGCGAGAGTATAGTGAGGCGGCATTTGTATTCATCAAAACATCGGCACTAAGAGAGCTTAGTGTGATTTGAGCAAGTTTAAATGCATGGTGAGTAGGAGAGTCTATAATTTTTAGATTTTCTCCTAAGCCTTTGTTAAATTTATGATCAACCAAGAGTGCAAACTCTTTATCTATGATATCTGCCACATTTCCTGCGCAAATCCTCATCATATCCATAGCCTGCGCTATGTATCCGCCATAAAAATTTCCTGAAGTATAGATTCTTTTGCCTATGTGATCTATGAGAGGGTTGTCATTGACACCATTTATCTCTGTCTCTATCCACTTTTTTGCAATTTTCAGGCTATCTCTTACAACGCCCAAGACTTGTGGGGCACAGCGAATCGAGTATCTGTCTTGTATATTTTGCTCTTTCTCATCTTGAAAGTTTTCGCACCTGCTAAAGGCAACTTGGGTCAATTTTGAGTCTTTGCACTTTGCTAAGATATTTTTTGCACACTCAATCTGTCCATCAAAAGGTTTGCTCTCATGTACAAATGGCTCAAGTGCTGTCGTGTCACAAATCAAAACTTCAAATATAGCCGAGATAAAGCTCTCTGTACTTTGAAGCAAGACTTCAAACTCCTCTATGGCCTTTATAGCTATAGCACTCATGGTAGCTGTTCCATTTATGACTCCTAGTGCCTCCTTTGGCTTAAAAGTGTACGGCTCTATGTCAAGCTCTCTATATACATCAATCACATCTCTTTGCTCACCTCTATATATAACTTCCCTCTCACCTGCTATAACTGCG
>JALVAU010000061.1 GCA_027011025.1 Campylobacteraceae bacterium
AGATATTAACTCTTGCCTATCATCATCATTCATATCAAGGCTATCTTTATGTATGATATTTACTATTTTGTATTTTAAATTGTAAAAATATTTCAAAACTCCCTCAAGTGCCAAAGAATCATTTGGCACTTGAAGTTCTCCTTTTAGAGGATTGTATCTTTTATTGAAAGTTCCTCCGGTATTTACAATTAAAATCTCCTGCATAGTCAAAACCTAATCAATTTCCAAGCCATATTCATCTACCATAACATCTATAGCAACATTATGTTTTTTGGCACTGACTTTTGCGCCTTTTGTACCTTTTATGCTGTCTAAAAATTCATTTATCTTTTTTTCAAACTCTTCCATATTTTCCATATGCTCCGGCTCGTAAGTGATCTTTATATCTACAACTTTATGATTTTTCATCTATTCCCCCTTGAACAATTTTTCTATTTTTATTATGATGCTTGGGTCTTCAAGTGTTGATATATCTTGAGTTATATCTTCACCTTTTGCTATGGTTCGCAAGAGCCTTCTCATCACCTTGCCGCTTCTGGTTTTAGGAAGTCCGGGAACCAACAATATACCATCAATCTTAGCGATAGGTCCTATGTCTTTGACTATCAGCTGATTTACCACTTTTTTGAGACTATCAACATCTATATCTGTTTTCGTTACGATATAGGCAAAAAGACTCTCGCCTTTTATCTCGTCAGGTTTTCCTACTATTGCTACTTCTGCTACATTTTCATCATGTGCTACGACATTTTCAACCTCAGCGGTTCCTAGTCTATGTCCTGAAACATTGATGACATCATCTGTTCTTCCGGTAATTGTTATGTATCCGTCCTCATCATACATAGCGCCGTCACCTGAAAAATAGACCGGTTTTCCGTCTTTTTTACAATCTCCAAAGTATGATTTTTTAAATCTTTCAGGATCTCCCCAGATAGTTCTTATCATCGAAGGCCAAGGTTTTGTGATACAAAGAAGCCCTTTCTCTCCAACTGGTGTCGGATTTCCCTCTTCATCTATTATCTCAGCTTTAATTCCCGGCAATGGAAATGTTGCACTTCCTGGCTTGATAGGAGTAGCGCCCGGCAATGGAGATATCATATGTCCCCCTGTTTCAGTTTGCCACCAAGTATCGACGATAGAGCACTTTCCTCCACCTATCTCATCATAATACCACATCCAAGCATCAGGATTTATAGGCTCACCCACGGTTCCTAAGACTTTCAAAGAACTCAAATCATATTTACCAGGCTGATCAGCTCCCACTTTATGAAGCAACCTGATGGCTGTCGGGGCTGTATAAAACTGATTTACTCTAAGCTCTTCAATCATATTCCACCATCTTCCGGCATCCGGATAGAGAGGAACTCCCTCGTACATAATAGTGGTTGCACCCATAGCCAGTGGTCCGTAAACTATATATGTATGCCCCGTGATCCAGCCAACATCAGCTGTACACCAAAAAGTATCGTTTTCTTTTACATCAAAAACATTTTCCATTGTATATTGCGCCCAAAGGATATATCCCGCACCACTATGCTGAACTCCTTTTGGTTTTCCTGTACTTCCTGAAGTGTATAGTAAAAATAGTGGGTCTTCACTATCCATTGGTTCCGGCTCACAATGTTGTGATTCTTGTTTGATTAAATCATTATAGATATGATCTCTTCCCTCAACCATATCTATATCTTCAAAGTTTCTTTTAACAACAAGTACATTTTCACAGCACTCACAGCCACTCTCTAGGGCAGTATCGACTATCGGCTTGAGTAGATAAGGAGTACCTCTTCTATAGGCTCCATCAGCTGTTATAACAAGCTTTGCATCTGCATCTATTATCCTATCCCTTAAAGCTTCGGCAGAGAATCCACCAAATACAACAGAGTGTATCGCACCTATCTTCGCACATGCAAGCATTGCAAAAGCGGCTTCAGGAATCATAGGCATATACAAGACTACCCTGTCGCCTTTTTTGATACCAAATCTGTTTTTCAACAGATTTGCAAATCTGTTTACTCTATAATATAAAAGGAGATATGTTATGATTCTTCTACTGCCGTCTTCCCCTTCCCATATGATAGCTGCTTTATTTTTTCTTGTTTTTAAGTGTCTTCCAATGCACTGATGAGTGACATTTAATTTTCCACCCACAAACCATTTGTAAAAGGGAGCATCGCTCTCATCAAGAACTTTATCATAAGGCTCAAACCAATCTATTTTTTCTTTTGCTAAATTATCCCAATAACCCTCGTAATCATCATCAACCTGATAACCTAACTCCTTATACTCACACATATTTTTTATGCGGGCATTCTTGCTAAACTCTCTATTTGGTTCAAAAACTTTTGACATTCATATCTCCTTTTAGAACTTAATTTGTATTTATACTATAGAATAACAGTAGCATTTTCATAGCATTTGTACAATTTTAACATTTATTATACATAACTTTTTCTTACATGTGAAGAAAAGTAGCATTATGAAAAAAATTTATCTATTTTATACCCAATTCCTTTTACATTTACTATAAAATCCTCTTTTAGTGTTTTTCTAAACCTGCTTATCTCTGCTCTTATCGTTGCATTATCCACTGGTTCATGATTCCATACATAGCTTCTAAATTTATCAAAATCTACGACAATTCCTAAATTATAAGATAAAAGAGTGATGATCTGGAGTTGTTTTTTTGTAAGATGCTGAATACTATTGTTATAAAACAGTATCTGTTTTTCTTTTGAAAATCTATAATGTTTTGTCAATACAATTTGCACAAAATCCTTCGCACTTTGCATCTTTTTTATATGATTAATTTTGAGTGCCAACTCTTTTAAGTGAAACGGCTTTTTAAGATAATCATTAGCCCCCAATTCATATGCTTGCGTAATATCTTCTATATCGATATTTGCACTTATAAATATAGTAGTCGGCACGCTCTCAATCTCATTTATTTTTTTAAAAAGCTCCATCCCATTTAAATAAGGCACATTTATATCTAAGAGCAAAAGGTCATATGAGTTATTTTTAATATCTTCAAATGCCTCTTGTCCATTTGAGAAACTAACAACTTCATGACCGATTGTATCAAGGTACTCCTCTATAGAATTTCTCAACATAGTCTCATCTTCTAAAAGTAAGATTTTCAATACAATTCTCCACTAAATATATATCTAAATTTAGTTAAGTTATCAATAGACGATACCTCTACCGTGATATAATTTATATCACATATCTCTTTTACTATATTCAATCCCAAACCAAACCCTCCTCTTGCTATATCTTCTCGATAGAACCTATCAAACAGTTTACTACTATCTTGAATCTTATCTCCATAATTGGCAACTTCTAAAACCACACTACTGTTTTCTATAAACAATTTTATATCTATACTTTTCTTAGGATAACTATACTTTATGGCATTAGATATATTATTATCACACAACCTTTGCAACTGAATTTCACTAAAAAAGACAAAAATTCCATCTTCTATCTTTGCCTTTATATTAAGATCATTTCCTCTTGCAACATCTCCAAAATACTCAACTCTCTCTTTTAAGTAAGAAGAAAAATCAATCATCTCTTTCTTATGCACCAAACGATCTTTTTTAACGATATAACTTAAATCTCCATATATATTTTCCAAAACTTTTACAGCTGCCTCAATTTTTGT
>JALVAU010000062.1 GCA_027011025.1 Campylobacteraceae bacterium
GATTTGAATAGTATAGCTTCATCGGTAGCTATCCACTTTATGCCGTGTTTTTTAAGTAATGCAACACTTTTGGTGTCTACCGCCCCCTCGGCTGGCCAAAAACCCTCAGGTGTAAATCCAAAGGTATCTTTAAAAAGTTTTATAGCCAAAGAGACTTGAAGCGAGGCATCCTCTTTTAGGGGCTCATAATATTTTGGTAGATTTGTGCTCGGATTTGCTATTTTTGCATTGTTCATATCTAATAAAAGTGGCAAAATAGGGTGGTTTAGGGGTGTTGTAGAGATAGATATAAGACCCTCTACATGTAGAGCTTTGTAATAGTCAAATATCCCCTGTATAAATCCTTTTAACTCGTCTAAAAGCACTGTTTTATCGTTAAAATCGTAGTTTTTTTGTTTCTCTATAAGCCTAGCTACAATTTTGCTGTTTTGTCTAAGATATACACCACTCCATGAGAGTATAAACAAAACTTCCAAATCAAAAAAGTCACTATCGCTTAGATACTCTTTTTGATAGAGTGTCACAAAGTGAGGAAGAGGGGAGACCATCGTGTCAAACTGTGCACTTTTGCATATCTTTGTCATCCACTCTTTTTGATTAATATCTAGTTCATTTGCACTTTTATACCATAGATTTAAAAAATGATCATATGTCAGTGGATTATCACAGTATAGTTTTATCTGCTCTATGAGTGGTGGAGTGATGTTAAATGTGGCTTTCATACCCTCATGTCTGCTCATCATCCATGGCATATCATAGTAATCTTTGATAGAGTGTAAAAATACCCAAGGCATCTGCATCACCCCACTACTGTTGCGGTAGTCGGGCTGGTGCATATGCCATATAAAAGCTAAATTCATTTTGCCCAAGAGGCTATCTTTTCGCTGTATTCGTTATATATTTTATTTGCCGATATTTCATCTTTTGCCTGTATGTATATGTTTAGATGATCGCTGTACTGGTCTGGGATCATTAAAATCCAATCCGTTTCATTTTCCCAAATCTTGACTCCATCAGCTGTTGAAGCTTTTTTGCCTTTGGAATCTTCTAGAAATTTTCTCATCATTTTGCCTTTTAGGGCTTGGGTACACTCTATTTTTTTACTTGAGTAGTAGAAGTCATCTATATTTTTTACTATATCTGATAACTTGATACTGTGACAACTCAACATCTCCATGATTTTCAAACTTGCATACATGGCATCTCTTGTTACGCCAAATTCAGTAAATGCAAAGTTTCCGTCCATCGTAGCGATTAGGGCATATTCTTGTAATTTTTGGGTTTTGAAGTTTGAATACTTTCCTCTCTCTATATCTAAATTTTCAAATTTTATCATATCAGGAGCCCAAGTAGGTAAAAATACTTTTAATCTTCCATCTGTTTTTTCCAAGTTTAAGAGATGAAGGACGCTTAACAAGCCTTTTATCTTATCTAGCACTTCTCCCTCGTCGGTTATGAGTAGGAGTCTTTGCGCATTTGGGTAGATCATAATTCCTAAATCATAATTTAGGCTTTTGACTATATTTGATATATTTGATTTTGCACGACTCTCTAAAATCTTCATATTTGATAGTTTTTTCTCGTCATAGTAGGCATCTAAGACTATATTTTCAACACCTAAGTCATTTAAAAGAGTTGGAAATATATCTGCCGTGCTTCCGTGCATGACATCAACTGCAACTTTGAAGCCACCACATTTAATGATGCTGTGGTCTATCTTTTGTTCAATCTCTCTTATGTATTTTTTGGACTCTTGCTCTCTTGAGAGTTCGTTTATCTCACCTATCTTTGTATAATCAACTCTCCTGAAATTTTCTGTAAAAAATGCTTTTTCAACACCTTTTATGGAGTTTGAATCGATTCTTAGAGCCTCTTCATTGAAGAGTGTAATTTGTGAGCTTGTTGTATCTACTATGTCTCTTTTAAAGTGTGCTCCACCTACAATTTGACCATTTTTTGCGATAGTATATCTAAGGATAGAGGGTGGAATGCTCTTCATATCTACTACATCAATCCCAGCACTTAAAAGACCTCCTAAAAAAGCTCTTTTTAACATTCTTGAGCTTTTATCTTTGTCTCTTCCTACTGCAACTTTAGATCCGATTGGTAGTTGTGATGCAAATGCTTCGGCAAGTTTGGCAGCCATTTCGCAAGAGAGTTCTATATTGCTTTTACCAGAGACACTCCCACTCTCAAATATAGTGTTTTTATATCTGTTTCCAAGCACTAAAGAGTGACTGACTATGGAGGCAGGTTCTATCTTTTTGTCAGGCCAAATTGTAACATCTTGCTCAAATGTTGCAAGCTCACCAACTTCACACCCTTGAGCCAGTATAAGTCCGGCTTTTGCAGTAACATTTTTACCTACGATATTGTCATAGCAGATAACACAACCATCAAATTTTACATTTTTTCCAATTTTTATATCGCTCCAAAGTACGCTGTTTCTGATATTGCTCTCACTTCCGATATGTGTGTTGTCTCCAATCACTGCATTGTTCAGTTTTACATTTTTTTCTAAAACTACATTTTTACCTAAAACCACATTTCCAATTATCTCTATGCTTTTATCTAGTGTATAAGGAGTGCTGCTATAGAGTGTGCCATCAGGAAAGTCTGTTTTTATGCCAGGAATTTTAAATTTTACTTTTTCATTCAGTATATCTGCATGTACTTCGCGATAGCTATCAGGATTGCCTACATCTCTCCAGTATCCCTCAAGACTATATCCCATAAGCGCAATACTATTTTTCATCAATGTTGGAAAAAGATCTTTTGCAAAGTCAAAATTTTCACCTTTTGGAATATACTCTAGGATTTCAGGCTCAATTATATATATACCTGTATTAATCGTATCGCTAAAAACTTCACCCCAGCTTGGTTTCTCTAAAAATTTCTCTATGACATTATCGCTATTTGCTATAACAACACCAAATTGCAAGGGATTATCGACCGAAGTTAGCCCGATAGAGAGTTTGGATTTTTTACTGCTGTGAAAGTCAAATAGTTTCTGAAAGTCAAAATCAGTAACCAAATCACCGCTTATAATGATAAAGTTGTCATCACCTATGAGATCTTGTGCAAGTTTTACAGCACCGGCAGTTCCATAGTCATTATCAGGCGTTACATAGCTGATTTTTATGCCAAAATCACTTCCATCTTTAAAATAATCTTTGATGATTTCCGGCTTAAAATATAGGAGGATGATAAACTCTGTTATACCAAGATCTTTCAGAGTCATCATGGTGTGTTCCATCATTGGCCTATTTACGATAGGTAACATTGGCTTTGGATAAGAGTGTGTTAGAGGCTGAATTCTAGTCCCAAATCCTCCTGCCATTACTACTGCTTTCATTTTATGTCCCCTTTCAGAGGGGCAAAGCCCCTCTAAAATTCCTCGCGACTAAAGCTTCACCTTTGGTGAGAATATACTATTTCATATCACTAAAGCTAAGGCTATCGCCTAGAATTATTTGTTTCATACCCATCTTGCTAAACTTTATGGGTAAAATCCTCGCCCCTATTGCCTTGCCTTTGGTGAGAATATACTATTTCATATCACTAAAGCTAAGGCTATCGCCTAGAATTATTTGTTTCATACCCATCTTGCTAAACTTTATGGGTAAAATCCTCGCCCCTATTGCCTTGCCTTTGGTGA
>JALVAU010000063.1 GCA_027011025.1 Campylobacteraceae bacterium
GTATTGGATTTAAATCTTCCGGATTCATTTGGAGAAGAGTTAGTTGATACCATCAAACAACACAGTAAAGCAAAAATAATTGTCTTAACTGTTGAAACAGATACAACTCTTAGAGAAGCTCTTTTCAGCAAGGGTATTTTTGATTTTATAGTGAAAAACAAACATTTACTTGTGTCCATTGAAAATTTACATAATTCAATCAAATCTATGCAAAATAATAAAAACAATACAATTTTAACGATCGATGACTCAAGATTTATTCGCCAAAAAATAGAAAAAATACTAAAAGTAAGAGACTACAATATTTTGGTTGCAGCAGATGCAAAAGAGGGCTTAAAAATTTTAGAAGAAAACAGTATAAACACAATTATATTAGATATGGAGCTTCCGGATATCAGCGGTTTAGATTTTTTAAGAGATATAAAAAATAAAGATAAATACAAATCCATTCCTGTGATAATACTCTCAGGAAGCAATGATGCAGAGTTGATTCGTGACTCTTTGAAACTTGGTGCCCTAGACTTTATACATAAACCATTCAATACCGAAGAATTTGTTTTAAAGGCGGACAGGGCAATTGTATCTGAAAATACAAGAAAAGAGCTAGAGGAGATGAGATTTTCACTAGAAAAAAAAGTTAAATCCGAAATAAGTAAAAGCAAAGAAAAAGATAGATTGATGCATATACAAGCCCGAAATGCTCAGATGGGTGAAATGATAAATATGATAGCCCATCAGTGGAGACAGCCACTTTCAGCTATTAGTGCTACAAGTTCTGAGATAGAGATAAGATCAAGATTACATAAATTAGATGAAAAAAAGGCGATAGATTTAGCAGAAAAGATATCTGATTATTCACAGCATTTAAGTTTAACAATAGATGATTTTAGAAATTTTTTCAAAGAGAGTAAAGAGAAAAATGAGACAAACTTTGATGATATAGTGCGAAGTGTAAAAAATATAATTGAGATGTCTCTGATAGAGAAAAAAATAGAGTTAGTTGAGAATCTAAACTGCTCCGATATATTTAAATCATACCCTAGTGAATTAAAACAGGTCATTTTAAATTTTATCAAAAATGCTGAGGATGTGTTGGTGGAAAAAGAGATTCAAAATCCAAAAATTGAAATCAGAACATATAAAAAAGACAACGACTTGATTCTTGAGGTAGCTGATAATGGTGGCGGAGTACCAAAAGAGATAATGGATAAAATATTTGATCCATATTTTTCAACAAAAACAACAAGAGGTGGAACAGGCTTGGGACTTTATATGAGCAAAACTATTATAGAAGAGCACTGTGGTGGTAAACTGCTATTAAGAAATGATGAAAAAGGTGCTATTTTCAGCATAGTATTAAAGAAAAATAGTTAAAAAAGAGAGTTAAAATGCAAGTAAATATAGAGCTGATTCAAAGAAAAAATAGAAATTACAAAGTCTATATAGATGAGTTAGGGAAGTTGAATTTTGATACCAAAGTTACTATTGTTACCAATCCTACGGTGGCAAAATACCACCTAGACAAAGTAAGTAGACTCATAAATGCAAATGAACTTCATATCATAACCATACCGGATGGCGAAGAGTATAAAAATCTTGATACTCTAGAGTTTATATTAAATGAATGTTTTAAATATAGACTCGATAGAAAATCTATTTTAGTAGCTCTTGGCGGCGGGGTTATAGGTGATATGACTGGTTTTGCGGCATCCATATTTCAACGGGGTATAGATTTTATACAAATTCCCACAACTCTCTTAGCACAAGTTGATGCTAGTGTTGGTGGAAAGACTGGGGTAAATTCAAGGTATGGTAAAAACCTCATCGGCTCATTTTGGCAACCAAAAGCAGTATATTGTGAAACAGAGTTTTTAAAGACTCTTCCAACAAGAGAATTTAACGCAGGTATCGCCGAAATTATAAAAATGGCAATCACATTTGATAAGGAATTTTTTAAGTGGCTTGAAGAGCATAACTTAAATAATAGTGATGATTTAAAGACAGCTATTTTAAAGAGTATAGAGACAAAAGCTAGAGTTGTATCCCTTGATGAGAGAGAGGCTGGAATTAGAGCAGTCTTGAACTATGGACACACCTTTGGGCATGTTGTAGAAAATGAAACAGAGTACAAAAAATATCTACATGGAGAGGCAGTATCTATAGGAATAGTGATGGCAAATGAGTTGGCTTTAAAACTAGGATTGATAAGAAAAGAAGATGTCATAAGGATCAAATATCTGTTGCAAAGATATAATTTACCGATAGATTATAAAATAGAAGATGTAGAAAATTTTTACGAACACTTCTTTTTAGATAAGAAAAGTAATAAAAACCAAATAACTTTCATACTGCCAAAAGAAATAGGTGGATATGAAATCAAAAAAAATATAGATAAAAGTTTAATATTGGATATTTTAAAGGATTTTGAATAAGTGGGTATTAAAAAGGTATATTTTAAAACTTTTGGGTGTAGAACAAATATATATGATACTCAAATCATGATGCAATCCCTGAACAAAGAAGATTATAAACTTGTCAAAAATGAAGATGAGGCAGATATAGTCATAGTAAATTCTTGCACAGTTACAAATGGAGCAGATGTGAGTGCGAGAGGCTATATAAATGCAGCAAATCGTAAAGGCAAGAGAGTATATATAGGAGGTTGTGGCGCACTAAGCAAAGGGGAAGAGCTCTTCGGGCAAGAGAAAGTTTTTGGAGTTTTTGGACACTCTGAAAAAGAGAAACTAAATGGACTTTTAAAAAAAGAAGAGAGGTTTGTTCAAATAGGAGATTTAAGCTCTTTGGATAAAAACATTGTTGAAGATTATCTAGGCAAAAGCAAAGCATTTATAAAGATACAAGAGGGCTGTAACTTTAGATGTAGCTACTGTATCATACCCTCTGTCAGAGGAGATGCCAGAAGTCAAGATGAAAATATTATACTAGAGCAGATAAAAAAGCTAGCAAGCAATGGTTTTGGAGAGTTTGTTTTGACCGGCACAAACATAGGAAGCTATGGAAAAGACAAAGATAGTTCGCTAGGAAAACTTGTGCAAAATATCGGCATGATAAGAGGTGTTAGACGAGTTAGGCTCGGAAGTATAGAGCCGATTCAGATTGATGATAGTTTTAGGGAGATACTTGGCGAGAGTTGGCTTGAAAAGCACCTCCATATCGCACTCCAACACACCAATCAAGAGATGCTAAAACTTATGAAGAGAAGAAATAGTGTTGAGTCTGATTTGAAACTTTTTCAAGAACTCAAAAGCTTGGGATATGCCCTAGGCACAGACTTTATCGTAGGACATCCAGGAGAGAGTGAAGAGATTTGGGATGATGCTCTCAAAAAAATAGAGGAGTTTCCGCTTACTCATATACATGCTTTTACATACTCAAAAAGAGACGGCACGGCATCGGCAAAACTTAAAAACACTATAAACGGAAAAATTGCAAAAAGCAGACTTAAGAGACTAGAGAGTATGATAGAGGATAAAAATTTTGAATTTAGAGCTAAAAATAGAGTTCCTCTTGAAATTTTAATAGAAGAGAAAAAAGATGGTTTTTATATCGGGTACGATCAATTTTATAATAAAATGCATATAAAATCTGATATAGAC
>JALVAU010000064.1 GCA_027011025.1 Campylobacteraceae bacterium
GGGTAAATCAGCTCAAATACCTCTATATGTCTGGCTACCTGATGCTATGGCGGGTCCTACACCGGTCTCTGCTTTAATTCACGCAGCTACCATGGTAACAGCCGGTGTATATATGGTCGCTAGATTTCATTTTTTATATGATTTGATTCCAAATGTTGGACTTTTTATAGCTTATATCGGAGCATTTTCGGCTCTTTTTGCAGCTATAATAGCCATGAGGCAGACAGATATAAAGAAGATATTGGCATATTCAACCATATCACAGTTAGGTTATATGTTTATAGCTGTTGGTTTAGGAGCATACTCCACAGGACTTTTTCATGTCTTTACGCATGCTTTCTTTAAAGCACTTCTCTTTATGAGTGCAGGAGCTATAATCATAGCCTTACATCATGAGCAAAATATATTTAAAATGGGAGGTCTCAGAAAGAGACTTCCACTCATATATACAGTCATGTTGATTGCGACTCTCTCTATCAGCGGTATGCCACCTTTTGCCGGATTTTTCAGCAAAGATGAGATACTGCTCAAAGCTTATATACACCACGAATATCTAATATATGCAATAGGTCTCCTAACAGCATCTCTTACGGCATACTATATGTTTAGACTCTTTTTTATCACCTTTGAGGGAAAAAATTATACAAACAAAAAGATTGAACCTCTTGGCTGGAGCATAAAAGCTCCATTAGTCATACTGGCATTTGGAGCTGCATTTGCTGGATTTATAGGACTGCCAGAAGTAACCGGTGCTACAAACCTGATAGATGATTGGCTCAAAGTTTGGAGTGGATCATCTCTACATGTAGAGCACTCCCAAGAGATTATCTTTATGAGTATAAGTGTTATTGCAGGTCTTGTGGGTATTGTTGTAGCTTATGTAAAATTTTTCAAATATGATTTTAATCAAGAAGTGAAATATTCAGGAATTATTTATAATAAATTCTATATAGATGAGTTATATGATGCTGTTTTTGTTAAGGGGCTTCAAAAGTTAAGTGTCTTCATAGCAGTAGTTGTAGATGATGGAGTCATAGATAAAACTGTGATGTCTCTATCAAATGGTTTTATAAATTTGGGTAGGAGAGTTGGTAGGATGCAGAGTGCAAACACAAGAGCTTATGCTTTTTTTATGTTGGTTGGGATAAGTAGTTTCAGCCTCTATTTGATATTGAAATTAGGATAGTATCATGGATATAGGACTCTTATCTTTCATCATATTTTTACCACTTGTTGTCTCATTTATCCTTTTGATTCTCCCTGTGGATATGAAAGTAACTAGAAATATAGCATTTGCCACAACGGTTGTTGTTTTTCTACTCTCTTTGAGTATATTTTTTCAGTTCCGCTTGACTGATTATATGCAGTTCAGAGAATTTCATCCTTGGATCACCTCTTATGGTATATACTATAGCTTGGGGGTTGATGGATTTTCTATGATAATTTTGATGTTGATTACTACTTTGATACCTCTTGGTTATCTCTTTTTATGGAAAACAAAAAAAGCAAAAGGTTATTGGGCTAGTATGCTTTTGATACAAACAGGTGTCACAGGTGCACTTCTCTCTTTGGATCTAGTCCTTTTTTACTTCTTTTGGGAATCAATGCTTCTACCGGTTTTTATGATTATAGGGATTTATGGTACTGGAAACAGGATATTTTCTACTCTAAAAATTACCATCTATACTATTATGGGTTCTTTGTTTATGCTCGTTTCGATACTCTATTTAGGCGTTGCTTTCTATAATGAATTTGGGGTTTGGAGTTTTCAATTGAGTGATTTGGTTCAAATCACAATTTTATCAAATCTACAAAGGACACTTCTATTTTTTGGTTTTATGATAGCATTTGCCATAAAAATTCCTATCTTTCCTTTTCATACTTGGCTTATGCAGACATACTCAAACTCACCCACAGGCGGTGTCTTTATACTATCGGCCATAATGGCAAAACTGGGCATTTATGGAATAGTTAGATTTGTTCTGCCTCTGTTTCCACATCAATATGTAGAGTTTGCACCATATTTTGTTGGACTTGGTGTTTTTGGACTTATCTACTTTGGAATTGCCGCATTGATGCAGCAGAACATAAAGAGGATGTTTGCCTACTCATCAGCATCACACCTAGCCTTTATCACAGCGGGAATCTTCTCTCTTAATGCCTATGGTATGACAGGTGCAGCCTTTTTGATAGTTGCACATGCTATGGCAACCGGAGGGCTATTTTTGCTGGTTGGAAATCTTGAATACTATCTGGGAATCAGAACCATATCGGGCTTAGGCGGTATCGCCAAAAAAGCACCTTTTTTGACAGTTGCCTTTGCTTTGATGCTTCTTTGTATCGTAGGACTTCCTGGAACAAACGGTTTTGTCTCAGAACTGCTTATTATCTTAGGACTCTTCCAATATAACCACTATGTAGGGGTGATTTCTGCATTGACCGTTTTGGTTGCTGCTAGTTTTATGTTTTGGCTATTTCAAAGAGCTATACTTGTAAAAACTAATAACGATATAAGCGAATTAAAGGATTTGGACAAAAAAGAGATATTCGGTATCTTCGGTCTAGGAGCAGTGATAATCGCTATGGGTATATATCCTCACTGGTTCTTATATAAAATAGAACCAACCATACAGCACTATCTGTTAGATATATTAAAAGTGGGGGTTGCTTCATGAAATATGATGATATAATCTATCTATTACCTCTTATATCAGTTGGCACAGGAGCTGTAGTTTTGATGTTGCTAAGCCCAATTAAAAGCTTTAACATCTCAAAACTCTCTTGGGTTGCCCTGTTTTTTCTAATTTTATCATTTATAACAAATGCTCTAAATTTTGGAGAGGTCTATTCTGTAACTCCTTTTGCTCATCTCTTCTCTTCCATGTTTGTTATTGATACCTTTTCGGGCTACTTTACCTCTATTATTATAGCCGGTGGCATAGTCACTGTTCTGGTTGGAACTCACTATTTTGATAAGTCAGACATGCTAAGAGGAGAGATATTCTCTTTGCTTCTTTTTTCTGTATTTGGAATGATACTTCTTGTAGAGACAAAAGAGCTCTTTAGCTCCTTTATCGCTTTAGAAATTGCTTCAATATCTATATATATTCTTGTGGGATTTCAAAAAAATTACACAAGAAGGGTTGAGGGAAGTTTTAGGTATCTCATACTTGGCTCTATGGCTAGTATTATGTTTTTACTAGGGATCGTACTTATATATGCAGGCACAAAAAGCACTAATATAATCGAAATATCAAATTATTTAGCTTCACATAAATCACAAGATATGACTCTTGTGATAACTGGTGGTATGCTTATACTCATAACATTTCTTTTTAAAATAGCAGCATTCCCTTTTCAAAATTGGTCTATGGATGTATATGATGGAGCACCTCTGCCGATAACTGCTTTTATGGCATCAACCTTTAAAGTCGCTATATTTGGTTTTATACTTAGATTTATACTTGTTGATTTTCATGAACTGAAAAATGCATGGAGTGATATACTCTTTTATGTAGCTATTTTAACCATGCTTTATGGTAGTTTTTTGGCGGTTTTTCAAACGAGCTTAAAAAGAATGCTTGCCGCTTCAAGCATAGTTCATACCGGTTATCTTCTCATAGCATTTGTCTCTATAAACAGTATAGGTGAGAGTGCTGCAACTTCCATAATATTCTATCTTATTGCATATTTTCTATCCTCTATGGGTGCATTTGGTATGCTATCATATATAGCCTCAGATGACCACTTAAGAGTTACTTATGAAGATTTTAGAGGTTTTTCACATATAAGACCATATATGGCTGCTATGATGAGTATATTTATGCTCTCTCTTGCGGGTATCCCCTCAACTATCGGATTTATAGGAAAATTTTATATATTTGTAGGCGCAATTGAGTCAGGCTATACGCTCTTGGCTGTTATCGGAATACTTGCTACATTTATATCTGTTTATTACTATTTTAAACTTATAGCTCTTATGTATTTTTATCCTAGTTCAGAGATGACAAATGTTCCACCACTAAAAGGAATACCACCGCTTATCATAGCAGTAATGGCTGTTTTAATTATCTGGGGAGGAGTTGGAAATACTTTGATATCCTATTTCCCCGGTATAGACTTCTTAATTGATACTGCAAAATTTGCATATCAGTCACTATTTATAGGATAACAATGGATATAAAACAAACAAACAGATATATCAAACCAGACAATTTTGATAAAAATTGTAAAATTTTTACTGAATTGATACTAAAATACAATAAAATTCACAACATAACCGGTGCAAAAAGTGCAAAACAGATAGAGGAAAATATAGTTGACAGTATCTACCCAATAAAGTTTTTAAATAAAAAAATCAAATCTGCCATAGACATAGGAACAGGAGCAGGATTTCCCGGTCTCATACTTGCCATGTATCTAAAAGAGGTAAATTTTACCCTTTTTGAGCCTATAAAAAAGAGAAGTTCTTTTTTACATTTGGCAAAAAGCGCTTTGGATTTAGAAAATGTTGATATAATTTCACAAAGAGTTGAAGAGATTGAAGCTTTTGATGTTGATTTGATATCTTCAAGAGCGGTTACAAAAACTAGTCTACTTATAGATATATGCAAAGATTTTATATCCAAAGATACAATTTTACTCTTTTACAAAGGCTCAAATGTGGATGAAGAGATAAAAGATATAAAAAATTATCAAATCCACAAAAGAGGTAATCGGCAATATCTGTTTATAGAGGATTTGACAACATGATTTTTAAATTATTGGTTTTCGCGGTAGTTATTTTTATAGTTTATACACTGTTTTTTAAAAGTAGCAGAGGAAAAGTAGAGCAGCCCAAAAAGAAAAATAGACAAAATGAGAGTGATACTATGGTAGAGTGTGTAAAATGCTCTGTTTTTGTCAGTGAAAAAGATGCCATCATAAAAGATGGGAGGTTTTACTGCTCAAAAGAGTGTGCAGGTTTGAAGTGATGGAGATATTTGGTCACGACTTCATAGAAAATAGAAAATTTTATTTCATAAAAAATATAGAAGATATAAAGAACACATCTCCAAACTCTATAATTTTTATTGATTTTGATAAAGAGCTTATAAGGTATTGCAAAAATCAAGGTATTGATTTTGGAGTTAAGGTATCAAATATAAAAGAGCTGATTCTATCAAGTGCTTCAAACAGTTCATTTCTGTTAGTAGATAAAGACTTCTCCAAAGAGGCTCAAAACATAGCAAATGAGTACATGTTTGATGCAAAAATTCTGCTTTTGGGCAAAAGTGAAGATGATATAGAGTTTTGTGCAAAAAATACTATAGACGGTATAGTTTTAGATTGAGCAATTTTATTCTATAATACTACACTCTTTTTTGATATAATGCTTTCATGCTTAAATTTTTACAAAACACTATGTTTGAAAATACAAAATCTTCAAACGAAAATTTTGAGAAACACTATCATAATACTTATACCATAGGATTGACATATAAAGGTTTTTTAAAATCATACAACCTAAATCAAGATTTTGAATCCTACGAGTACTCTTGCAGGGTAAATAATCCAAATGAAATCCACAGTGGCGTCTCTCATCACTGGTCACATGTAAATTTTTACCCAAGGGTAGAGTTGCTATCAAAGGTATATGAACAGATATTTTTTGAAAAAAGAGTCCCTATATTTGAAAAACATATCATAGATGATAAAGTACTATTTATGAAGCTAAACAATTTTTTTCATCTTATCTGCGAAAACCAAGAGATTATGCCAATAGAGACGGCTCTCATAGATGCCCTCTCCTACCTCATACTAAATTACACATCTTATGTAAAATTAGATTGTGATATGACACATGATAAAAAAATTATCTACCAAACACTAGATTTTATAAGTGATTATATTGACAAAAATATAACACTAGATATGCTCGCAAAAAACTCATCTATGAGCAAATACCATTTTTTAAGGGCCTTTAAAAAAGAGGTTGGTATGACTCCACATCTTTTTATCATCAATGAAAAGATAAACAGAGCAAATCAATTGATACAAGAAGGTATGCCCATCAGTGAAGCAAGCCTCAATGTTGGTTTTAGCGACCAATCACACTTTACACGAAATTTCAAAAAATACTTCGGATATACCCCCAAAAAGAGCAATTTTATTCTATACAATTAATTCTATAAGTGCTAAACTATCATAAAAAAGAGAGTACTGTTATGCTTGAAAAAAATAAAAATCTGCTATATATCCTGCTCTTTTTTGCCATGATAGGATGGGGAGCCTCTTGGGTCAATGCAAAGGTTTTAAGTCGCTATATAGATGCTTACGAGATGATATTTTTTCGTTTTTCTATTACAGGATTTTTTATGATTCCTATAATTATATATTTTAAAAAATCTTTTAAAATCGATCTTAGGAGCTTTATCGTAGCTTTTCTTGCATCAGTAGCCTTTATAACCTATATGAAATACTACTTTATGGGTACAAAATACGGCACAGCCTCACTAGGAGGTGCTTTTGTTACTACTTTGGTTCCTATTATCACTTTTCTATTTTTGGCTATGTTAGGAGAGAAAAAACTAAAAAAAAGAGACTATTTTGCTCTTGTTTTAGGAGCATTGGGAGTCTTGACTATGCTAAATATTTGGAATTCTAGCCTAAAAGATTTGTTAGTCATTCAAAACCTCTACTTTTTATTAGCATCTGTACTGTGGCCTATTTTTACCATAATCAGCTCAAAATCAAAAGCAATTTCACCCTTAGTCTTTAGCTTTTATCTCTATATGATAACTATCGTACTTGATGGTATCTTTTTTGTAGATTTTAAAACTATAGCCTATCAATCTTTTGATTTTTATTTTTGGCTAAATCTACTAATACTCTCAATCATAAGTTCAGTCTATTCCAATACCATCTATTTTATCGGCATAGAGAAACTAGGGGCTGCCAATGTAAGCTCATTTATATTTTTAGTCCCATTCTCAGCGATTATTCTAAGTGCTATTTTTCTAAAAGAGCATATAAGTATCTCTATCATCATAGGCACGATAATGACTATATGGGCTATTAAAATACTAAACAACATAAAGTTTATCAAACATAGATACTAAATTTAGGGCACCTCTAAATTCTCTCTTGACTTTTGAACATATGTTCGATATAATTTCGCACATATGTTCAAAAAGGCTATAAAATGAATCCTTGCGGAAGAAGACGAAAAAATAGAAATATAAATGCTGACCATAGTGAAATCTGCTTTAAACCATGTGGAGTTAGAGGGGATTTACTACAGAGTGTTGTTATGTATGAAGATGAGATGGAAGCCATAAGACTCTCAGATTTTGAATCTTTATACCAACAAGAGTGTGCAGATAAGATGAATATATCTCGTCCTACCTTCTCAAGACTCATAGAATCTGCTAGAAAAAAGATAGCCGATGCCCTTTTGAATCATAAAATTTTAGAAGTACAGGAGAGATGATGAACAAAAAGATTTTAGCATGTAACAATGAAAAATGTATAAAAAAAGATGAATGCAAAAGGTATAAACTATATATAGATGGTGCAACAGAACACTCAACAAATGGGGGAACAGCTCAAAAAGGCTGTAAAAAGTTTATACAAAAATAAATAATAAGGAGAATATCATGAGAGGAAATGGACAAGGCATGGGTAGAGGCAGAGGTGCTGGAACAAGGGGCTTAGGACAAGGAAGAGGCATGGGAAGAGGTGCTGGAGCTAGAGGCATGGAAAATGGACAAGGAAGAGGTGCCGGTGTTGGCGGAAGAAATAGAAACAACCAAGCATGTCGAGGAAATGGTGAAGGTTTTGGAAGAGGACAAGGCAGAGGAAAAGCTCACAATAGGAGTTTTAACAACTAAGATGAAACTAACAATCGCAAGCGGAAAGGGTGGTACGGGAAAGACCACCGTTTCTGCAAATCTTACATCTTATCTAGCATCTATGGGTAAAAAAGTTGTTTTAGCGGACTTGGATGTAGAGGAGCCTAACTCTGCTCTTTTTATAAAATCCGATCTAAAAAACACAAAAATTTGCAACAAAATGGTACCGGTTTGGGAGAGTGAAAACTGCACACTTTGTGGAGAGTGTGCTAGAGTTTGCAATTTCAATGCCATAGTAGCACTTCCGAGTGAAATCTTGGTATTTCCAGAATTATGCCATAGTTGCTATGCTTGTAGTGAACTCTGCCCCACAAATTCATTGCCGATGAATCCAATCAAAATTGGAGAGATAAAAGAGTATGAAGCTGAAAATTTCAGTTTTGTAGAGGGAAGATTGGATCTTGGTCAAGAGATGGCAGTACCGCTCATAGCCCAAACCATAGAATACACAGATGAAAATTTCAAAGAGCATATCAAAATCTTCGATGCACCTCCCGGGACTAGTTGTCCTGTCATAGAAGCGAGTCGTGGAAGTGATTTTGTATTGCTTATAACCGAAGCTACACCTTTTGGTCTCAATGATCTCAAACTTGCAGCCCAAACTATGAGAGTTTTGAAACAAAATTTTGGAGTGATTATCAACAGAGACGGCATAGGTGATGAAAATGTTCAAAGGTATTGTCAAGACGAAAATATACCGATAGTCACAAAAATAAAAAACGATAAAGAAGTAGCAAAACTCTACTCAAAAGGAGAGCTAATCTATCCAAAAATCTCTCATTTTAAAAACTCCCTTGATGAAATAGTAGAATTTATAGGGGGCATAAAATGAAAGAGATAGTTGTTATCTCCGGTAAAGGCGGAACAGGAAAGACCTCTTTGAGTGCTTCATTTGCTTACCTTGAGGGCTCAAATACTCTTGTTTGTGACTGCGATGTGGATGCGGCAAATATGCACCTGCTTTTAGATGCTGATTTTTCACAAAAAGAGGATTTTTTCAGTGGAGAAGTTGCTTTTATAGATGAAGATTTGTGCACAAATTGTGGCGAGTGTAAAGATGTGTGTCGATTTGATGCTATACATGTAGAGGATGGGCAACACAGAGTTGATCCTATCTCTTGTGAGGGGTGTTGGTATTGTAGTAGAGTCTGCCCGACAAAAGCTATCAGCATGAATACCCAAAAAGCAGGAGATTTGTTTGTCTCAAATATAAAACAAAATTCAAAGATGGTGCATGCCAAACTTGGATTTGCAGCTGAAAACTCAGGCAAACTCGTAGCCAAAGTTAAGAAAACAGGCGCAGAGTTGGCAAAAGAGATTGGTGTGGATTATATCATCACAGACGGAAGTCCGGGGATCGGATGTCCTGTCATCTCATCTTTGAGCGGTGCAAATTTGGTTGTTTTGGTAACTGAAGCTACGGTTTCAGGCTTGCATGACTTACAAAGAGTAGAAAAACTCGTAAAAACATTTAGCTTAAAAGCGGTCTGCATCATCAATAAATTTGATTTAAACGAAAAGATGAGCCACGATATAGAAGAGTATCTAGACAAAGAAGGTATAGAGGTGGTAGCAAAACTACCTTATGACGAAACTTTTACAAAAGCATTGGCAATAGCCAAACCGATAGTAGAGTATGACAAAAACGCAAAACTCTCAAGCCTAGTTATAAAGGCTTGGAAAAAGATAAAACAAAAGGCTAACTAAAAATTTTAGTGCAATATAAATTCTTGGCGACTGCCAAAGCTTTAGTCGCGAGGAATCTGCCCATAAAGTTTTATGAGGTGGATAAACAATAAAAGTGCTCTTTATGGGCAGAGGGGATAAAAAAATGAAAATTGTATTTACAGCAAAAGGTGAAAATTGGGATAGTCCAATGGATCCAAGATTTGGAAGAATGGATATGTTGGTTGTTTATGATGAAGATAGTGATAAACTTGAAGCCATACCAAACAATGAGACAGAGATGATGGAGCACGGAGCAGGACTTCAAACTGCCCAAAAGGTTTTAGACTTAAATCCAGATATAATCATCACAGGAAATGGAGCAGGACAAAAAGCATTAGAGATTCTTAAACGCTCAAATGTTAAAATGTACACAGGTGCAGGAGAGATGAGTCTAAAAGAGGCTTATGAAGCATTTAAAGATGGTAAATTACAAGCACAATTCTAAGGGAAATTATGGAAAAAAGCAACCAACAACCAACAATTGCAACGGCATTTAAAAAAGCTATTATGGGATTCTTGACTCTTTCACCTATGATACTAGCAGTCATAGGGTTGGTTGCTCTTTTCCAAACATATATCACACCTGATATGCTCTCAAAATTTTTCGGGCATGGAGAGGGTTTGGATATACTTGATGGCACCATCATAGGGGCTATATCTTCAGGAAACGGAGCTATCAGCTATGTGGTTGCAGATGGATTAAAACAACAAGGCGTGAGTGACTATGCACTTATCGCATTTATAATGGCTTGGACGACTCTGAGTCTCACACATTTACCGGCAGAAGCCTCGGTATTTGGCACAAGATTTACTGCATATCGAAATATCCTGACATTTCTTTGTACACTTATCATAGCCTATCTTTCAGCAACTACCTTAAGGCTTTTTTTGTGAAAAAGCTAAAGTTTAAAGGCTTAAAATTTCTGTTTTTTGTTGTAGCTTTGTTTATCCTTGTATCTATATTTGACTTTGAAAACATAGCTAAGATTATGGATAAAACGGGTAATATGCTGTTTAAAATATTACCTATATTTGCACTTGTTATCACACTAACTGCACTCATCAACTACTTTTTAAAACCAAAGAAGATTATGAAGTATTTTGGTAAGGATAGTGGCACTAAAGGCATATTTTATACTCTGCTTGGCGGTATCATCAGCCATGGACCTATGTATGCATGGTATCCTATGTTAGATGACATGAGAAAACACGGACTCAAGTTTGGGTTGATTGCTACATTTATGTATGCAAGGGCTGTAAAAATTCCACTTTTACCTTTTATGGTAGGACTTTTTGGGTTACCATTTACCGTGATAGTAAATGTATATATACTGATATTTGCAATTTTTCAGGGCAAGCTTATAGATTTACTGATAAAAGAGAAAGAAAAATGAAGATAAATTTAAGACAGATTGGCACTATTCACTCACCTTTTTGTCAACTGGAAAATATGCCCGTACAGCCAAAAGGTGCAAGAGATATGGTAGCAACTATCGAGATAAAAGAGGAGTATGCACAGGGTTTAAAAGACTTGGATGGTTTTAATTTTATATACCTTATCTACTATTTTCACAAAGTCAAGGAACACAAACTGCAAGTCTTACCTTTTAATGAAAAAACCGGACAAAAAAGAGGAGTTTTTTCAACTAGAACACCTATGCACCCAAACTCATTAGGCCTCTCGGTAGTAGAGTTGATTAAAGTCCAAGATAATATAGTAACCATAAAAGGGATTGACATACTCGATGGCACACCCCTTTTGGATATAAAACCGTATATAGAAAATTTTGATAAAGTTGATTTGGTGCCGACATCTGGATGGATGAAGGCTAGTTTAGAAGAAGTCAGTCGTGAAAAGTCTGACGATAGATTTATTGAAAAAACTTAGGGAGAGAAAATATGAGATTGGTATTTCCAACAGATACAAATGACGGATATCTGTCAAAAAGAGGAGCTCACTTCGGTAGAGCAAACTACTATACAATCATCACACTAGATGGCGATAAGATAATAGATGTAGAGGGTGTACAAAACCCAGGACATAGTGATGGGGGCTGCAGTAATGCCGTGACAAATATACTAAGTCTCAAGCCAAATGCACTTATAGTTGGAGGTATAGGCGGACCACCGGCTAAAGGTTTTGCACAAGCAGGACTTGATCTCTACTTTGATACTGTTTCACCAACCGTACAAGATAGCGTTAAACTATTTTTAGAGGGAAAATTACAAAAAAGTGCCGGTGAGGGAACTTGCTCCGCTCACTAGATAATGCTTTTGGAGGCAAAAATGTATCTTAACAGAGCTCTACATGTAGAGGTGATTTTAAGTCTACTTGTTGCCTCCATATTACTTATAGGTTGCGGTGAGAAAAAGAGTCCAAATCTTGATGGGAAAAAA
>JALVAU010000065.1 GCA_027011025.1 Campylobacteraceae bacterium
ATTTGACCATTCTTTATCCCCGCTTGCGCGCGACTATTGTCTAAAGGATATGTATGACAAAAATTGCGAAGGAAATGTTTGAAAAATCATATGATATTGATCATAGTGTGAATTTAGCTTCTATAAATGAAGAATAGGGTAAAATAAGATAAATATTAATATGAAGTAAAGAGGGTGGCGAATGGAAAATCTTTTTGATAGCAATCAAGACATAAAAGAGATAAATATAGAGGACTCTATAAAGACTAGTTATCTTGACTACTCTATGAGTGTTATAATCGGTAGGGCATTGCCGGATGCAAGAGATGGTTTGAAACCGGTACATAGGAGAATCTTATATGCTATGAATGACTTGAGTATCAGCTCAAGAAGTCCTTATAAAAAATCGGCTCGTATAGTCGGTGATGTCATAGGTAAATACCACCCTCATGGTGATACTGCTGTATATGATGCACTTGTAAGGATGGCTCAACCATTTTCTATGAGAATTCCTTCTGTTGACGGACAGGGTAACTTTGGTTCGATAGACGGAGATAATGCAGCTGCCATGCGTTATACTGAAGCTCGTATGACACCTCTTTCGGAAGAGTTGCTAAAGGACTTAGATAAAGAGACAGTTGATTTTGTGCCAAACTATGACGATAGTATGAGTGAACCGGATGTGCTTCCTAGTCGTGTTCCAAATCTGCTTTTAAATGGTTCTAGCGGTATCGCAGTTGGTATGGCTACAAATATTCCTCCACACTGTCTTGATGAGTTAATAGATGCTCTTTTGCTTTTGATAGATAATCCACAAGCCGGACTAGATGAAGTGATGGAATTTATAAAGGGTCCGGATTTTCCAACTAAGGGTATTATCTTTGGTAAAAAAGGTATTTTAGATGCCTATAAAACAGGTCGTGGACGCATCAAAATCAGAGCTAAAATCCACATAGAGAAGAAAGGCAACAAAGATGTAATCATCATAGATGAATTGCCTTATCAAGTAAATAAATCGAGATTAATCGAGCAAGTTGTGGCACTTGTCAAAGATAAACAAGTCGAAGGCATTAGTGAGATAAGAGACGAGAGTGATAGAGATGGTATAAGAGTTGTTATAGAACTCAAAAGAGATGCCATGAGTGAAATTGTCTTAAACAACCTATATAAATCAACAAATCTTGAAGTGACCTTTGGTGTCATACTGTTGGCTATTGAAAACAAAGAGCCTAAAGTATTTACTCTTATTGAGCTGTTGCAACTCTTCTTAAAACATAGAAAAACAGTCATAATCAGAAGAACAATTTTTGAATTAGAAAAAGCAAAAGCCAGAGCTCATATCTTGGAAGGTTTGAAAATTGCACTTGATAATATCGACGATGTTATAAAGCTCATCAAGTCAAGTGCTGATGCCAAAGAGGCAAAAGCCGGTTTGGTTTCTACATTTGGATTGAGTGAAATTCAAGCAAGTGCAATTTTGGATATGAAACTCCAAAGACTTACAGGCTTAGAGAGAGAAAAGATTGAAAATGAATTAGAGGCTCTTAAAAAAGAGATGGATAGACTCAATGCTATTCTTAAGAGCGAAGATATACTAAATGACTTGATAAAAAAAGAGCTTATTGAGATAAAAGACAAATTCAAATCACCTCGTATCACTGCGATAGAAGATAATTATGATGATATAGATATAGAAGATTTAATTCCAAATGAGCCTATGGTTGTCACTATTACCCATAGAGGATATATAAAAAGAGTTCCGCTTAAATCTTATGAAAAGCAGAAAAGAGGCGGAAAAGGAAAGACTGCTATAACTACTTATGATGATGACTTTATAGAAAATTTCTTTGTCTCAAATACTCATGATACTTTGATGTTTGTGACTGATAGAGGTCAATTGTATTGGTTGAAGGTTTATAGAATTCCAGAGGGAAGTAGAACTGCAAAAGGAAAAGCGGTTGTAAATCTCATACAGTTGCAGCCTGATGAGAAGATAATGGAGATTATACCGACTACTGATTTTAGTGAAGAGAAGTCGTTAGCATTTTTTACAAGAAACGGTATAGTTAAAAGAACAAATCTAGCAGAATTTAAAAACATAAGATCTGTCGGTGTTAGAGCAATCACTCTTGATGATGATGATGAATTAGTCACAGCAAAAGTTGCAACTAAAGAGATAAAAAATCTCTTCATAGTGACTAAAAAAGGTATGTGTATAAGATTTGATATCGAAGATACCAGAGAGTTAGGTAGAACTGCCAGAGGTGTGGCAGGAATTCGCTTTAAAGAGGAAGGTGATGAGGTTGTAGGAGCGGTTACAATCTCTAGTGATGAAGAAGAGCTTTTGACTGTCAGTGAAAAGGGTATCGGCAAGAGAACTACTGCACAAGAATATCGTTTACAAAAACGGGGCGGCAAAGGCGTAATAGCTATGAAATTAACTGCAAGAACAAAGGATTTGGTTGGTGTTGTTATTGTAGATGAAAACAAGGATTTGATGGCTCTTGGAAGTAGCGGAAAGATGATAAGAGTTGATATGCAAACTATCAGAAAAGCCGGTAGAAATACAAGTGGCGTTAAAGTTGTCAGCGTTTCAGGAGATGATATAGTAGCAAGCATTGCTAGATGTCCAAAAAAAGAGCCTGAAGAGATAGATGTGATCAGCGAAGCAGAGGTTGTGACTATTAAAACAGATGTGGAATAAGAGTTGCTTGTAGATAAAAAATCAATTAAAGGTGCGTAATGAAGAGATATATCTATATGGCCATATATAGTATGGGGGCTTTGATAGTATTTTCTGGTTGCAATGGTTTGATGCCTAAGCAGCAAGTTCAAAAACCAAAGGTTATTAAAAAAGTTGTTGTTCAAAAGATAGATAAAGAAGAGATAAAGCAGGCTATCAGAGATGAAAGATTGGCGGAATTGGATAAAATGCCTCCTAAAGAGTTTGTAGTATATGGAGAGGGGATTGCACCTATGAATACCATCTCGCCGGCTCAGGCCATAGCACTTGCAAAGAGAGCTGCTGTTACAGATGCGTATCGTCAGCTTGGAGAAAAACTTTATGGCATAAGAGTAAATGCAAAAGAGACTGTAAAAGATGCAGCACTTAAAGATTCTCGTATAGTGACTCAAGTAAACGGCTTGATAAAAAATGCTACTATTACTGAAAATAAATATAAAGATGGTCTATATACTGTTAGGATGGAGCTACTTTTGAGCAGAGCTAAGTGGAAAGAAATCTTTTCGTATTAATTCTGTTTTTAAACTCTGTAGTTGGGAGTGACATTTTTTGGTTTTCATACAGGAGTGTCACTTCAAACAAAACTCTAATATATGAAGAAAAAAACATATCTCCTTTGACCAACCCTTATATAGGGAACATATCCTCTACATGTAGAGTTAAAATAAGCAGGCAAAAAAACAGCTCTACTTTGGATATTTTAAATCAAAATTTCTATAAAATTTTACCCTGTTTCTATTCTGGAAAAGCAAGGGTATTGTCTCAAACTAAAAGCAGTATCTATAGCTTGAAAGATGAGGTAGAGCTAAAAATAGAACCCGTTAGGTTTATAGTAGATTTTAAAGATGATTTTGCTAATATAACTATCCTGAAATAATTCACTAGGCATTTGCATGAAAATAGCTATCGTAGAAGATGATATAAATATGAGAAAATCACTAGAATATGCCCTTAAAGAGTATAGAGAGTTTAAAGTGGTATGCTATAAAAATGCTATAGAAGCCTTGAAAAAGATAGATGATAGCGTCGAGCTAGTTATCACAGATATAAATATGCCCGGTATGGATGGAATTGAATTTGTAAAAAAGCTAGATAATAGATTTGACATCATTGTGATTACTGGAAATGCTACGCTAAATCGTGCTATTGAGTCGGTTCGATTAGGGGTAAAAGATTTTTTGACAAAGCCATTTGAGATAGATACATTAGTTGATGCGATCAAGAGAAATGTTAAGATAAGAGCTAAAACTTCAAAAGTAAAAGCTCAACCAAAAGATGGAAATAGGGATTTTTTAGGAAGTTCAAAAGAGTTAGAAGCTTCATTGTCATTGGCAAAAAAAGCAGCAAGAACAGATGCTAGTGTTTTACTTTTGGGGCAGAGTGGAGTAGGAAAAGAGCTTTTTGCCAACTATATTCATAAAAATTCCAATAGGGCAAAAAATAAATTTATAGCTATAAATATGGCAGCAATTCCTGAAAATCTTTTGGAGAGTGAGTTGTTTGGATATGAAAAAGGAGCTTTTACCGATGCTCTTAATGAGAAAAAAGGGTACTTTGAGCTAGCTCACAGGGGCACTATATTTCTCGATGAAATAGCGGAGATGTCAGTAGCTCTTCAGAGTAAACTTTTGAGAGTTTTGCAAGAAAGAGTAGTTTATAGGGTAGGGGGATTGAAGCCTATACCGGTTGATGTCAGGATAATTTCTGCAACAAATGCCGATATTTTAAGAGTTATAAGAGATGGAAAATTTCGGGAGGATTTGTATTTTAGATTAAATACCATTCCTATCAAAATAGCACCTCTTAAAGATAGAAAAGATGAGATTATGCAGATTGCTCAAAAAACTCTCCAAGAGGTAAAGAGCAGGTATGATTTACCAAATAGAGTTTTTTCTTCCCAAGCAAAAGAGGCACTTTTAAATTATGATTGGCCAGGAAATATCAGAGAGTTGATATCAGTTGTTCAAAGAGCTGCAATTTTAAGTGATAATGAAACCATAAGTACTGAAGATCTATTTTTAGATAGCAGAAGTGTAAACAATATAAATAGTATGGAAAAAGAGTTGATACAAGAGGTGCTTCAAAGTGTGAATGATAACATAAGTGAAGCTAGTAAGATATTAGGAATGAATAAAAAAGCTCTTTTGAGCAAAATAAAGAAGTATCTAATCAAGAGTAGCACCAATTAATAGCACAAAAAGAATGGTGCAAGTACAAGGCAGATTTGTGCAGGACTAGCTGAAGCTAATTCAAACAAATCTAACGCAGTAATTGTGCCGTTATCTTTGTGTTATTAATTGGTGTTACTCTTGATTAGATACTTAAGTATAATATTGAGGTAGGATAATGAGAAAGTATAATGTAGCCATAGCAGGTGCTACAGGAGCAGTTGGCGAAGAGTTATGTAGAGTTTTGGAAGATTTGAATTTTCCAGTAGGAAATCTTTTTCCACTAGCAAGTGCAAAAAGTGTTGGTTTGGATGTAGAGTTTAGAGGAAAAAATTATAAAGTTTTAGAACTTACCGAAACTGTTTTTGAAGAAAATGAGATTGACATAGCTTTTTTTAGTGCAGGAGGAAGTGTGTCAGCTAAATTTGCTCCATTTGCAGCAGAGGCCGGAGCAGTAGTCATAGACAATACAAGCCATTTTAGGATGGATAGAGATGTACCTTTGGTAGTTCCTGAGTGCAACCCAAACGATATATGCGAGTGGAAAAACAGAGGAATAATAGCAAATCCAAACTGCTCAACCATACAGATGGTACAAATTTTAAAGCCACTTGATGATGCTTTTGACATCAAAAGAGTTGATGTGAGTACTTATCAAGCAGTAAGTGGAGCAGGAAAAGAGGGGATGGCAGAGCTTGTTAATCAAATGCAAGATTTTTTTGCTTTCAAGTTAGATGAGAGTAAAGTAGAAAAATTTCAGCATAGAATTGCACTAAATGTTATACCACATATCGATGTCTTTGGAGATAATGACTACACAAAAGAAGAGATGAAAATGGTCAATGAGACACAAAAGATTCTTCATAAAGATGTAGAAGTAAGTGCTACATGTGTGCGAGTTCCGATACTCAGAAGCCATAGTGAAGCTATAACTATACATTTTGCAGATTCAGTTGATGCTAATCGTGCTAGAGATATTTTAAGTAGTGCACCTAGCGTGGTAGTTGTTGATGAGCCTAGTAAAAATGAGTATCCTATGCCTATCATCTCAACAGATACAGATGAGACTTATGTGGGACGAATTAGAAAAGATATATATAGAGACAATGTGCTTCATCTCTGGTGTTGTGCCGATCAGATAAGAGTTGGAGCTGCTACAAATGCAGTAAGGATTGCTCTAAAATGGATAGAAACAGAGGGGTAGTATGCTAGAAAGAATATTTGAAGCAGGGCTTTGGTCAAGTAGATTTATAACACTTTTGGCTGTTGTATTTGGAGTTTTAGGAGCGATAGTTCTGTTTCTCGTCGCAAGTGCAGATATATTTAAAATATGCATCTCAGCCTATAATTATTACTTCCTCGGAGTTCATTTAAGCGATTTTCATACTTTAGTTGTTGGTGAAATTATTGGGGCCGTTGATCTCTATTTGATAGGAGTCGTGCTTTTGATATTTGGTTTTGGTATATATGAACTATTTATCTCTGAAATTGATGTGGCAAGCGAAAAAGGCAAGATTTTAAATATAACTAGCTTGGATCAGCTCAAGGACAAAATAGCAAAAGTCATAGTGATGGTGCTCGTTGTAAATTTCTTCCAAAGAGTTTTACATACGGATTATAATGGCGCAAAAGAGATGTTGTATTTTGCAGCTTCCATAATGGGGCTTGCGATTGGGTTATATTTTTTAGGAAAGGTTGGAAAACATTGATGAGTAAAATTTTTATAGATGCCTGTTTTGGCAAAAAAACACCTTACACGCCAGTATGGATGATGAGACAAGCAGGTCGATATCTGCCGGAATATATGGAAGTTAGAAGTAAAGCGGGCGATTTTTTGTCGCTTTGCAGAGATCCGCAAAAAGCTTGTGAAGTCTCTCTTCAGCCTGTTGATATAGTTGGCGTTGATGCTGCTATCATGTTTAGTGATATACTTGTAGTTCCTATGGAGATGGGAATGGAGTTGAAATTTGTCAAAGGTGAGGGTCCTGTTTTTCCAAATCCTATCACATGCATGGAAGATATAGAGAAACTAGATATCCAAAAAGCTGCGAAAGATTTAGAATATGTATATGAAACTATAAGGCTTATAAGATCTAAACTAGCAGACGATAAAGCACTTATCGGTTTTTGTGGTGCACCTTGGACACTTGCAACTTATATGATAGAGGGACAAGGCACCAAAACTTATGCAAAAGTAAAAAAACTGATATACTCCAAGCCCAAACTTATGCATGCACTTCTTGCAAAAGTTACCGAGGCGCTAAAACTCTATATGGCAAATCAGATAAAAAGTGGAGCGGATGTAGTGATGATTTTCGACTCTTGGGCTGCTGCTCTTGAAGAGAGTGCTTATTTTGAGTTTAGTTGGAACTATATAAAAGAGTTAACCAGCTACTTAAAATCAAATTTTCCAGATACTCCTATTATCGCTTTTCCAAAAGGAATCAGTGGCTATTTAGATAAGATTGATGGTGATTTTGATGTCTTTGGAGTTGATTGGTCAACACCTATGGAATTAGCAAAAGAGAAGCTAGGGGACAGATATGTGCTTCAAGGCAATATGGAACCAACAAGACTTTATGATAAAAATGCTATTGATGAAGGTATAGAAAAAGTTATTGGTGTCATGAAAAATGAAAGACATATTTTTAATCTAGGACATGGTATTTTACCTGATATTCCAGTAGATAATGCAAAATATTTTATAAAATCAGTTCAAGAAAAAACAAAGAATCTATGAGTGAGATAATCTTTGGGCCGGTCAATTCAAGAAGATTTGGCAAATCTTTGGGAATTGATCTCTCTCCCTCTTTTAAACAGTGTAATTTTGATTGTGTATATTGTGAACTAAAGGGCGCTAAAACAGTAGATAAAATGCAAGATGTCGTGAGTGTAATAGATGTTATTGATGCACTAAAAATGGCACTGAAAAAGCATAAAGATTTGGATGTTATTACAATTACCGCAAATGGAGAACCGACTCTATATCCATACTTAGATGAATTGATACTTGAGATAAACAGAATCAAACAAGAAAACAGACTACTCATCTTGAGCAATGGTGCCAACATAGTAGATAAAAATATCGCTAGAGCTTTAAGTAAGATAGATATAGTAAAACTTTCTCTTGATTGTGCTAGTAAAAAATGTTTTAAAAAGATAGACAGACCATATAGCAATATTGATTTAGATGAAGTCATAGAATCAATGAAGAGTTTTTCAAGAGACTACAAAGGCTCTTTAGTCATAGAAATTTTGGTAGTTAAAGGCATAAACGATAAAGACGAAGAGTTTGAAAAGCTAAACACCATATTAAACGAGATAAAACCAGACAGAGTAGATATAAGCACGATAGACAGACCTCCGGCATATAGTGTCCAAAGAGTTGAGACATCAAAACTAAAAGAGCTTTCAGAAAAGTTAGAGAATCTACATGTAAGTATAGCTTACAGGAAAGATTACGAGGGTAAAAAAGAGTCTTTTAGTGAAGCTGGAATCTTAAATTTGATTTCAAAAAGACCTCAAAGTGAATCTGATATAAAACTCTATTTTGATGATGACGCAAAAATAAAATTTAAAAATATGTTAAAAAAAGGTATTATTAAAGAAGAAGTAATCGCAGGAACAAAGTTTTTTGTAGTGTAAGTGTATGGATAAAATCCATACACTTACAAATATATTAAGCCAAAGCTTTTTGCTTTTTGACTTTTGCTTTTTGAATTAGATATACACTTGCATACAGTGCAACACCGATCACATAAGATACATAATGAGATGGAAAATCTAAATGTGTCGCCATTAATTTTGGAAGCATCATAAATGGTATCAATGTTAACAGCAATAATCTCTCTATAGTGTTTACCTTAGTTAGCATAAATCCCTGAGTTGCAGAGGTAAATGCGAACATACCAGCAACAGCTCCGATAAATATAATAGCAATTTCAGCAGGATTGGATATCCAAACCCATTTAGATGCGTCATTTGGGTCTGCAGGGTCAACGCTCTCTATCATCAAAAGGTTATTGTTGAAAAAGAACATAAATGGTAGTATCGCAGTTCTTATATCATAGAAAAATCCTTGTAATCCTGTCTTAATCGGATCCGCTTTTGCTATTCCGGCTGCGGCATATGCCGCTAGTCCCACAGGTGGCGTATCATCCGCTAGAATACCAAAGTAGAATACAAACATGTGAGCTGCTATCATAGGTATGACATAGCCATTTTGATTAGCAAGTTGCATGATAACAGGAGCTGTCAATGAAGCCATAACGATATAGTTTGCTGTTGTTGGAAGCCCCATACCAAGTATCAGTGATGTGATGGCAGTAAATAGGAGTACAAGTATGATATATCCATGTGAAAGTTGATCGATAACATCAGATAGAATCAAACCGATTCCAGTTAGCGTAACCGAACCAACTATGATACCGGCAACACCGGTAGCTATCGCAATTGGAACCATACTCTTAGCACCGTTTACCATTCCCCAGCCTATATCTGTAAAACCTTGGATAAATACACCTTTGGTTAATTTCTCTTTTTTCATAAGAGCTGCTATCGGTCTTTGTGTTATCATGATGAGCATCATAAACATGATGGCATTAAATGCTGCACTCTGAGCAGAATGTCTAAGAATAATCAAAGTGTACATCAAAAAGAAAATAGGTATGATATAGTGAATACCTCTGATAAATAGAGGCCAAGCTTTTTGAAGTTTACTTGGGTCTTCACCTTTTAGCCCCTGTTTTTTGGCTTCTAAGTGAACTATATAAAATAGTGCAAAATAACTAGTAAATGCTGGTACAAACGCTGCAAAGACTATCTCTGTATAGTTTAGTCCCAAAAATTCAGCCATGATAAATGCGGCGGCTCCCATGATAGGAGGCATCAGTTGTCCATTGACTGATGAGGCAACTTCTACCGCACCTGCTTTATGGGCAGGGAAGCCCAACCTTTTCATTAGAGGAATTGTAAATGTTCCTGTTGTTACAGTATTTGCTATAGATGAACCAGATATGATTCCCATCATTCCAGAAGCTGCAACTGAAGCTTTTGCCGGCCCACCGTCATATTTTCCAAGTAGTGTATATGCTAGATTTATAAAGTATTCACCAGCACCCGCCCTATCAAGCAAGGCTCCAAAGAGAACAAATAAAAATACATAACTAGCACTAACACCAAGTGGCACACCAAATATACCCTCAGTTGTCAACACCATTTGTCCCATAAGTTTACTTACACTTGCGCCTTTATGGGCGATTAGGTCTGGCATATATGGTCCAAATATGTCATATATTATAAATATAACTGATATCAGAGGCAGTGGAAGCCCCATAACACGCCTAGCACCCTCGAGAACTATAATACAGACTAAAACACCGACTACAACATCAGTTTGCGTCCAAGCGCCTGAGCGCATAGCAAGATTTGTGTATTCGTACCATTTGTATAGAACAACTACTATACCAACGATAGCAAAGGCAAAATCGTACCAAGTTATTTTTTTTCTTAAATTTACAGTTTTAAATATAGGATAAACAGTGTATGCGAGTATTACAGCAAATGCTAGATGTCCAGCTCTTGCAAAGACACTATTTATAGGATTTATAACTATATACATCTGAAATGCTGACCAAGTAAAAGCGATTACCGCTATAAACCAATATTGCCAAGTGCCATCTGGAAATATTCTCTGCCCTTCAAGCTCACTTATGAGCTTCTCCTCATCTTCTACATCAACAGGAATCGGTGGAACCTCTTCTTTTAGATGTGATAGATTATCTAGTGCCTCTTCGTTATCTTTTTCGATCTCTTCAAGGTACTCTTTATTCATTTGGCCATGTTTCTTCAACCTTTACCTCCTAATTTATACAGGGTATTTCCAAACACTAATAAAATTAAGATTTAGAAATACCCCTTTTTATGTTTGAAGCCCTAGTGTTTTAGGGCTTCAAATGTAACAAGTTACTATAAAATACCTGCTTCTTTAAATGCTTTTACAGCACCTGGATGTTGAGGGATACTCAAACCATCAAGAAGGCTTTTTTTAGTAATTGTTTTATAAGCTGGGTGAAGCTTTTTGAAAGCTGCAAAATTGTCTAGGATAGTTTTTACTACAGTATAGACAACTTTATCACTAGTTTTTGCACTAGTAACCAAAACAGCTTTTACACCGATACTTGGAGTATCATGAGTAACACCTTTGTAGAATGTTCCAGAAATGATACCTTTTGCATAGTAAGGGTATTTTTTAACTAGCATATCAACTGGTTTTCCTTCGATTGGAATCAAGTCAATATCAACTGAGTTAGCAGCATCTTTGATATTTGCTGTTGGGTGACCAAATACTGCAAAATAACCATCTACATGATCATCTTTAAGTAGTGTTGGGCCTTCACTTGAACTTAACTCATCAATTTGTTTTAAATCAGAGTGTTTGATACCAAACGCTTTAAGAACTATTTCAGTAGTCATTCTAGTTCCTGAGCCCGGGGTGTCTATGTTAACACGCTTACCTTTTACATCCATCAAAGTTTTGATGCCAGATCTTTTAGCAACTACAAATGAAAGCAATTCAGGATAGATAGCCATAGTACTTCTTAACTCTTTTATAGCCTTACCTTTGAATTTGCCTATACCATTGTATGCTTGATATGCAGTATCACTTTGTGAAATACCAAAATCAAGCTCACCTTGATGAATAGTATTTACATTGTATACTGAACCACCAGTTGACTCAACAGAACATCTGATGCCTGTTTTTTTCTTTTGCTTGTTTACCATTCGGCAAATTGCTCCACCAGTCGGATAGTAAACACCTGTAACACCACCGGTTCCGATAGTGATAAATTGCGCTGCAAATGCAGGAAGACTCAAAGCACCAGCTAACGCTATAGTAGCAAGTTTTTTGTTCATGTAAACTCCTTTAAAATTTTTAACTCTGCAGAGTTAATATGCGGTAATAGTAGCAACTATAACCTTGATTTTTCTTAAAAAAAGCAATTAATTTTTTATTTAGAATTTTTATTTAATAGACTCTTTTCCATATATTTTTTATTTTTTATTTTTTTTTATAGAAATCTTGACTTTAGAG
>JALVAU010000066.1 GCA_027011025.1 Campylobacteraceae bacterium
TAATAGTACATTTCGGAGGTCAAACACCGCTCAAGATAGCAAAAAGATTGACTGTAATTGGAGCAAAAATCATAGGTACAACAGCAAGAGTCATAGATGAAGCTGAAGATAGAGAAAAATTTTCAGCATTTATCAAAGACAATGGTCTTTTACAACCTAGAAATGACTCAGCCATAAGCAAAGAAGATGCTATAGAAAAAGCCAAAGAGATTGGTTATCCTGTGCTTGTAAGACCTAGTTATGTACTGGGCGGACGAGCCATGAGAATCGTATATAATGAAAGTGAACTAAGAGAGTATATGGATGAAGCAGTTAGTGTCAGCCATAGTTCGCCTGTCCTGATAGACCAGTTTTTGGACAATGCCATAGAGATAGATGTAGATGCCGTATGTGATGGAAAAGATGTCTATCTCGGAGCAATCATGCAACATATCGAAGAGGCAGGGATTCACAGTGGGGATAGTGCCTGTTCGCTCCCAACAGTAAGCCTAAGCAAAAGACTTGTAAAAAAAGTTGAAGAGCAGACAAAGAAAATAGCTCTAAATCTAGGCGTTGTGGGACTCATGAATATCCAATTTGCCATATATGATGATGATGTATATATGATAGAGGTAAACCCAAGAGCAAGCAGAACTGTACCATTTGTCTCAAAAGCGACTGGAGTTCCTCTAGCTAAAGTAGCGACAAGAGTTATGTGGCAAGGTAACCTTAGAGAAGCTTTGGAGTTTTATGATACTTTTAATGTTGTCATAGAAGACGATGGTCTCCTAAAAGCAAAAACAAAAGGACATGTGGCAGTAAAAGAGGCTGTTTTCCCTTTCAATAAACTCCAAGGAGCAGATCTCATACTAGGGCCTGAGATGAAATCAACAGGCGAGGTTATGGGTATCAGTAAAGATTTTGCGACATCTTTTGCCAAGTCTCAAATAGCTTCAAATAACATACTTCCAAAGAGTGGTACGGTTTTTATATCTCTGACAAATAATGACAAAAAATATGCCGCAAAAATCGGCAAAAAGTTTAATGATTTAGGCTTTAAAGTTCTAGCGACCGGTGGGACACACAAAGCATTTGAAGAAGCAGGAGTAAGTAGCGAATTTGTTTACAAGATAAGTGAAGGCAGACCAAATATAGAAGACAGACTTAAAAACGGTGAAGTTGATTTGGTGATAAATACAAGTGATAATAAATCGAGCAAAGATGATGCCAAGAAAATTCGTCAATCAGTCTTGAGATTTAATATCCCATATTTTACTACGATAGCAGCCGCATCAGTAGCTGCAAAAAGTTTGGCTTTTATACAAGACGAGAGTGTTTACGAGCCAAAAGCACTGCAAGACTATCTAAAATAAGATGAATCCAACACTTGTATATCTAACACAAACAGATACAACTGTTGGATTTTTATCGCAAGACTCCAAAAGACTAAAAAAAATCAAAAACAGAGATGATAAAAAGGAGTTTATAATAAGTGTAAGCTCCTTTAAGGCTCTAAAAACTTTTACAAGAGTTCCCAAGAAATATAAAAAATTTATCAGAAAAGCAAAAAAAACTACCATAGTCTATCCAAACAATAGAGCTCTAAGAGTAGTTAAATCTCAAAAACATTTAAATTTTCTAAAGAAGATAAGTTGGGCATACACAACCTCATCAAATCCCTCTGGTGCACACTTTGATGAAAAATTTGCAACCAAAAAAGCAGATATACTTATATATGACAAATACGGTTATGATGAGAAAACTCCCTCAAAGATAATAAAATGTGGTAAAATATCGAAAAGGAGGCTGAGATGATTTATCGTATCGTTAATAGCTTTTTTATGGGCATCGCTTTTGTCTCTTTGATAGATTTTCTATATTTCATAGGTATTAAAATCAACTACTTTGATTTTTACAAAATCAGCGAATACTTTAATATTATATTTATAGATAATCAAAATTTTTATATCTTGTTTCCTGCCTTTTTTATTACGGGATATTTAACTCTCTATTCTAGGTTCTCAAGATTTTTTACAAGAGTATATGTATTAATAATTATATTGGCTTTAACATCAATCTATGAGCCAATTGGCAGATATTTTGGCAAACTAGAATTTATGCAAAAAGAGCAGTTCTTCCAAGTTGGATCGATAAAATTCAAAGGAGATCTACTCTATGAAGGAAGACAATATATATACATATATCGAAATGATTTATCAAAAACTATTAAAATTTTAAAAAAAGATTTAAAAGGAAAAATATGAATATTACATTTAACGCTTTCTCATTTTTAAGAGGCGAATTAGAAAAAAAAGGTGTAAAATGTGGAAATACCCCAATGAAGGTAGATGATGGCATTAGTATTGCTCAGCTAGTACAGAGTCTTGAGATAGAGCTAGATAGAGTAGAGGGTGCATTTGTAAATCATCGACTCATGCCAAAAGAGACTATTTTATCTGAAGGCGATAGAGTAGCATTGGTATCACCCGATGGAATTCCTTGTCATGTAAGGGCGTATATAGGCGCAACTAAATGTCCTAGCGCCTAGATAATACCAAATTAAATCATAACTAAACACCTTAATGGCTCAATTTTGTTTCCAATTGCTATTAGAATTTCGCAGGTCTAGCCTTAGCTAAATCAAGAAATTTTAACAGTGAGTGGGGAAAAAAGTGAGCCACCCTCAGGGAAAGTAGCTAAGCCACAATCTTTAGCATTTTAAAGTTTTGAATTACAAAAAGTAGTCCTTTAACTTTAAAACACTAAACCTTATGGCTTATCTACTTTTTAAAGTATTTAGTTATGATTTAATTTGGTATAAGTTTTTTTATTGCCAAAGAAGCAAGAGCTAGGCCAAAGCTTCCCGTAACTCCAACAAAGCTACCTAGCTCTTTGCACTTTGGTTGCTCAGGTGAAAAAACCACATCAAAATCTTTTTTAAAGTTGTTTTTTTTCAGCTCATATCTGAATTTTTTTGCCAACCCATCTCCATGGGTTTTCCAAATTGAAGAGATTTGTATCAAAGTAGGATCTGTTTTTTTAGCTCCACCCATCGAGCTTATAAGTTTATGTGAACATTTGTGAGCAATAGCAACTTTGGCACTCATATCGTCAATAGCATCAATCACCAAGTCAAATCTATCAAAATCAAATCCATCTACCCAATCAGGCGTAACCTCTACATGTAGAGCTTCTATGCCATCATACATCTTAGTCATCACATCAACTTTAATTTCGCTTATGTTTTCACTACCTATCTGCCTATTTTGGTTTGTCACTTCAAACGAATCAAAGTCTATGATAGTGATATTTTTGACTCCTGTTCGCCAAAGTGCATCTAAACAAAATCCACCTACTCCCCCAACTCCAAGCAGTAGGATATTTGCACTTTGTATCTTGGCAAAATCATCCCCAAAGAGGAGTCTGCATCTATCAAATCTATCCATTTATCCACTCATCTAGTCTTTCTATATCTTCATGTGCAGTCATATCAAGCTTTATAGGTGTAATCGAGACAAATCCATCCGCGATAGCACTCAAATCACAATCTTTAGTAGGATTTTCTTTGTGTCTCAGTGCATGAGTGCCAA
>JALVAU010000067.1 GCA_027011025.1 Campylobacteraceae bacterium
ATTTATAATGATTTTAAAAATATAGTAAACATCAATAGCTTTACCACCAACTTAGATGGCATTAAAAAAGTGGAAAAAGAGTTAAAAGACATAGCGAATAGGCTGGATATATCTTTGGAGACTATCTACTCTAGTCAAAAAACACGACCTCATTTGATGTATGGAAAAGATTTAAAAGAGGATTATTATGCTTTTATAGGTCACTTTGATACTGTTCATCCACCACAGAGTGATTTTCAAACTATGAGCGAAGTTGACGGACTTTTGAAGGGTCCCGGAACAAATGATATGAAAGCAGGTCTCATAGTCTCTCTATACTCCTTTTATATACTAAAGAGTCTCTATCCAAATCAAGACTTACCATTTAAAATCTTTTTCAATTCAGATGAGGAGGTTGGTTCACCTGACTCGCAAGAGATTTTAGAGAGTGAATTTAGAGGGGCGAAAGCAGCCTTTATATTTGAGCCCGGTCGCCCAAATGGAGAGATAGTTACAAGTAGAAAGGGAATAGGTAGTTTAGAGATAGAAGTTATTGGAAAACCGGCACATTCAGGAGTAGAACCATGGAATGGTATAAATTCAATATTAGGGGCTTGCGAAATTATCCAAAAACTTGAAGCCTTAAATGATTATGAAAAAGGTATTATAGTAGGATGTGACGAGATAAATGGTGGAATTGCCAAAAATGTAGTGCCGGCATATACAAAGATTATAGTCGATATTAGGTTTTCAACTATAGAACAACAAAGAAAACTTTTCAACGATATAGAGGAGATTTTAACATCAAAAAATAGTGTTGGTGCCACCGTAAAATACAATTTAGAGTTAAATAGACCGCCATTACAGAAGAGTCAAGAGAGTGATGAACTTGCAAAATTATATATGAATATAGCTCATAGCCTAGATATAAAATGCGAAGAGATAGCAACAGGTGGTGGATCAGATGGCAATTTTTTAAGTGCTATGGGCATACCGGTTGTTGACGGACTAGGGGCAGTTGGAAATTTTAGTCATACAAAAAAAGAATTTATATACAAAGAGTCGCTCATGTATAGGATAAAGATTTTTGTTCTATTTATGAGTCAGTTATTAGATAACAAGGATACTATTTAAAAGGAGAAAATATGAAGAGATTAACAGTTGCGGTTGCCGCTTTGGCGCTTGTCGGTACAATGGGGGTTGCAAAAACTCTAAAGGTGGGCTTGGCATCAGGTGCATATAGCATGGACCCTCAAGTTTTTAATGAGACAGCTACAAACTCTATACTATCAAATATATTTGATACTCTAGTAAGATTTGATGAAAATATACAAGTTCATCCAGACTTGGCCGAGTCTTGGACTAACCCAGAGCCAAAAGTTTGGATTATAAAGTTAAGAAAAGGTGTAAAGTTTCACAATGGCAATACTTTTAATGCTGATGATGTTATCTTTAGTTTTGCTAGAATTAAAAATTGGAAAAAATCGGGCTTTAAAGGTAAAGTCTCTATGATAGACAAGGTAGAGAAGATAGATGACTATACTGTTAAATTTACTACCAAAAAAGCCTTTCCTGTATTTTTAAGAAAACTTACTTACATTAACATACTCGATAAGGAGACTGTTGAGGGCAAGAGCGATGAATGGATAGGACTTCATCCGATAGGAACAGGACCATACAAGTTTGTATTGTGGAGAAAAGGCGACCAGATTAAGTTTAAGGCTAATCCAAATTATTGGGCAGGAAAGCCAAAATTTGATGATTTGATTTTTAGAGTTCTCTCAAATAATGCTACAAGAACAGCAGCAATATTGAGTGGAGAAGTTGACATTATCAATAGAGTTCCTGTTGTGGATGTAAACAGAATCAAAAGCAATGATAAATTAAATACTTTTGTGAAGCCGGGTCTTAGACTTATATATCTACAAATGGATCAATTTAGAGAAAAATCACCTTATGTAAAAACATCAGATGGAAAAAATCCATTCTTAGATGTTAGAGTAAGAAGAGCATTGTACTATGGTATAAATGAAGATGCAATCATCAAATTTATCATGAAAGGTTTTGCTGCACCTGCTGCTCAATTCCATCCTGATGTTGTTGTTGGATATGACCCAACTATCAAAAGAGTCAAGTATGACCCTGCAAAAGCTAAGAAATTACTAGCCCAAGCGGGATATCCAAACGGTTTCTCTGTTGTCCTTGATGCTCCAAACAACAGATACATAAATGATGCGCAAATTGCTCAAGCAGTTGCCTCCTCACTAGCTAAGATAGGCATCAAAGTCAAGGTTAATGCTACTCCAAAATCATCATTTTTTCCAAGAACCGCAAAACAAGATACCAGTTTCTTCCTTATCGGATGGGCTAGCAGTGATGGCGATGGAAGCTCAATGCTTGATGGTGTTGTTCACTCAAAAGATGATGTTAAGGGTTATGGACGATATAACAATGGCAAATACTCAAATGCAGATGTTGATAGACTCATAGAAGAGAGTGATGCAAATATGAATCCAAAATCAAGGGTAAAAGAGATGAGAGAAGCTCAGCAAATAGCTATAGTTAAAGATCAAAGCATAATTCCTTTGCACTACCAAGTTGATATTTATGCAAGTAGCAAAAAGATCAAATTTGTACCAAGAACAGATAGTAGAATTTGGGCTTTTGATATAAAATAGCTATTTTTACACGCTATAATGAGCAAAGCTCTTTATAGTGGCAGGGACTAAAGTCCCTACAACCCCCTGAAGCTTACGAAAAGTAGGACTTTTCAAGAAAAAAGTGCATAAGGGCAGTAAAATAGCCACTCTTATAGACTAAGAGTTGCAAGATAAATCTCACTACCTCTACATGTGGAGGTAGTGAGAACTCAACTTAAAGGTAGATTACAGATGTTAAAATACATATTAAATAGACTTTTTCACTCTGCTATTGTGATGTTTGTCATCAGTTTCATAGTGTTTTTTATAATGTTTAAAGCAGGAGATCCTGTACAACTCCTATTGCCTCCGGATGCAACTCAGCAAGATGTCATAGAGATGCGGCATGCACTAGGAATTGATCAGTCATTTATAAAACAGTATGAAGCTTTTTTGAAAAATGTAGCCAAAGGAAATCTCGGAAACTCTTTTGTTTATGGGCAACCGGCACTTGATGTTGTATTTGAGAGACTTCCTGCTACGCTTGAGTTATCTGTCTTAGCTATGATTTTCTCTATAATATTTGGAGTACCACTAGGTATCATAGCATCTATAAGGCCAAAAGCGTGGTACTCCAAAGCTATCATGTTTCTCTCCTTAAGCGGTATATCGGTGCCGGTTTTTTGGACAGGTATGGTACTTGTGCTTGTCTTTTCAGTCCTCTTGGGCTGGTTGCCAAGTTCGGGAAGAGGAGAGGTGTATCTCTTTACTAGTGCATTTACATGGGATGGTATAAAACATCTCATTATGCCTGTACTTACTCTCTCATTTTTTCAATTGGCTTTGATACTAAGGCTCACTAGAACCGGCATGATGGAGGTGATGATGCAAGATTATATAAAGCTTGCTACTGCCAAAGGTGTTCCAAGG
>JALVAU010000068.1 GCA_027011025.1 Campylobacteraceae bacterium
ACCAACCAGATTAGGGAGCTCTATCGGCATAAGTATAGTAAAAGATAAAGAAGATTTGGATTATGCCCTGGATGTAGCTTTTGAGTTTGATACACAAGTTGTTATAGAGCCTTTTATAGAGGGGATTAAAGAGTATAATCTAGCTGGTTGCAAAAGCGATAAATATGATTTTTCCATCATCGAAGAGCCTCAAAAAGAGGAATTTTTGGATTTTGATAAAAAATACCTTGATTTCTCTAGAACAAAAAGAGTAAACAAAGCAGAGTTGAGTGAAGAGTTGAGTGAAAAAATAAAAGAGTCATTTATAAGGCTGTATGAACCTCTATTTGCAGGCTCTCTTATAAGATGCGATTTCTTTGTTATTGAGGATGAAGTCTATATAAATGAGATAAATCCTGTACCGGGAAGCCTTGCAAACTATCTGTTTGATGATTTTGAGAAAGTATTAACAAGCCTCTCTAAACATCTTCCAAAAACAGTAAATGTTCCTCATCTTTACAGGTATATTGATAAAATAAACTGTGCAAAAGGTAAATAATCTGCTATAATACATAAAATTATATGTATTTTGAGGTAAAACTTATGATTTCCTATACGCAAGATGAGATAATGACAGCAACTGATGTAGTGAGAAATTTTAGTTCCGTGCTAAAAAGCATAGCAAAAAAAGAGAAAGAAAAGGTGGTTATTGTTAAAAATAACCATTTTGATGCTGTGATGATTAGTGTGGATAAATATGAAAAATTGGTTGAAGCCATGGGAATACTGGAAAAAATTTACAATAAGACAAAAAAATAATGGCGATAAAAGAGATAATATACGACAATATAAAATACAATATAAGTTATAAAATATGCAATAAAAACAGAGAAAAGAGAGTTGTTTTTTTACATGGTTGGGGAAGCAATAAAGAGATCATGCACGATAGTTTTGCAAAATATCTTGATGATTTCTGCTTATATTTTATCGATATGCCCGGATTTGGTAATTCTAGCATAAAAGAGCCTCTTGGCACTAAAGAGTATGCCCGCATCTTAAACCTATTTTTAGAATCTCTACATGTAGAGAAAAATATCATATTTGGACACTCTTTTGGTGGAAAAGTGGCAATCTTGATGGATCCTGATATTTTAGTGCTTTTAAGTAGTGCCGGTATATTAAACAAAAAGAGCTTTAAGACAAGAGCCAAAATCAAAATATTTAAAATTTTAAAACCGTTATTTGGATCAAAACTCTATAAGATATTTGCAACAAAAGATGTTGAGGGTTTGAGTCAAACCATGTATGAGACACTAAAAAAAGTTGTAGATGAGGATTTTTCAAATATTTTTGCCAATTTTAAAAATAGAGCATTGATTTATTGGGGAAAAGAGGATAGGGCAGTGCCTTTGAGCAATGCTTATACTATAGATTCTTTGATAAAAAATAGTAAGTTGCGTGTGTATGAAGGAGATCATTTCTTCTTTCTAAAAAATGCCGGTCAAATTTGCCAAGATTTTCAAAAGGATATTTAGTTGCAATATTTTTATCTGTTTACTCACATCATTTTTACTCTGACCTTAGGATACTACTTTATGAGTGCCATGCAGTGGTACAGCTATAAAATAGAGCGTGTAGTTTTGCATTTTAAAAGATATGATTGGCATTTTTATTTTTTTATTATTCCTATTTTTGTCTATTATTTAAGTGGTATATATTTTGTATATTATTTTTATATTTTGCTTATTCCAACTCTTGTTTTGTGGCAGAGAAAACTAGATAAAAAACTTGTTTTTACTGCGCGCATAAAAAGATTTTTTGGCTTCTTAGCTTTGGCTGTAATTTTCCAAGATACTCTATGTTTTATAAGCTCAAAATGCGTAGTTTATGGTGTTATATTGCCTCTTTTCTTTTCGTATCTTGCTAGTTATCTGTTTGAAAAAATTCTCTTTTACAACTACAAAAAAGAAGCGCTCGCAAAGCTTAACTCCAATAAACATTTAAAGATTATAGCCATCACAGCAAGTTATGGCAAAACAAGTATTAAAAATTTTCTATATGAAGTACTTTCAAGCAAATATAGAGTTTACAAAACTCCAAGAAGCGTAAATACGCTAGCCGGAATTATCAAGGATATAAATGAAAATTTAAGTGATGATTTTGATTTTTATATTGTCGAAGCAGGGGCTAGACAAAAAGGCGATATAGATGAGATCGCTAAATTCATAAATCCACATATCGCCATAGTAGGACAAATAGGTGAGCAACATCTGGAATATTTTAAAAGTTTAGAAAATATCAGAGATACTAAAATGGAACTTTTAAATTCAAACAGACTTGAAAAATCCTTTATACACAAGAGTGCAAATGTAAAACCAGATAAAAATATGACAATCTATGCAGATCAAATCAAAAATATAGAAGCTGATTTGAGTGGCATAAATTTTCAGTTTTTACTCAATAATGAAGATATAAATTTTCACACAAAACTTTTAGGCTCTTTTAACGCAAATAATTTAGAAGTAGTTATTTTAGTAGCACTCTATCTAGGGGTGGGCATAGAAAATATCAAAAAAAGCCTAAAAAATTTACAAGGTGTCGAGCATAGACTTCAAAAGATAGAAGCAAATGGCAAAATTATCATTGACGACAGTTTTAATGGCAACCTTGAAGGGATGTTAAGCTCTTATGATCTAGTGTCAACTTATGATGGCAGAAGAGTCATAGTAACTCCGGGTATCGTAGAGAGCAGTGAAGAAGCAAATATAAAATTAGCTAAAAAAATAGATGAAGTTTTTGATCTAACTATAATAACAGGCAAGATAAACTCAAAAATCTTAAATAAGCATATAAATAGAAGTGAAAAATTGATACTAAAAGACAAAGATAATCTACAAAACATACTTGCCAAACATACATCAGCAGGCGATTTAATACTATTTTCAAATGATGCTCCAACCTTTATGTAATTTTTTAATGTTTAAATTTTGTCTATTTTTTATTATAACTTTGTTATATTGTTATAGTATTATTATAACTGACCTTACACACTATATCACATCATCAGCAAACAAAAAAGAGGTATAGTGCGTAAGGTCAGTTAAAAAAATTATTTAGGGGGAGACATGAAGGCTGATAGTCTATATATATCATCATTAGAGCCGGCTGCAGGCAGTTTGATAATAACAATGGGAATTATGGAGCTATTGAAAGGAAAACTAGGAAGGGTTGCTTTTTTTAGACCTGTTATAGATGTATCTAGTGAAAAAGACCACGATATCTCTTTTGTACTAGAAAAATATGCACTTGATATGAGCTATGAAGATACTTATGGTTTTACCACGCATGAAGTAGAAAACTTTATGGCAGAAAACAAATTTAATTATTTTATCGAATCTCTGTTAGAAAAATTTAAAAAATTAGAAAATAGCTATGACTTTGTGGTTGTTGAAGGTTTGCATAACTCCTCTTTTTCCAACACTGTTGATTTTGATATTAATCTTGCTATTGCACAAAATTTAGGAGCTCCCTATATCAGTGTATTGAAAGGAAAAAATAAGAGTGCTACAGAAATATTTGATGAAATTTCAATCGAGAAAGATTCGATAAAAAATGCCGGGTGTGTTCATATAGCTACATTTGTAAATAGAATTGATCCAAAAGTTACAAATGAGCTCAGAGGCAATCTATTATCTCTTGACACTAAAGATTCTCCAGTATATCTACTAGAGGAGGTAACTGAGTTAGATACTCCTACTGTTGCTGAAATCAAAAAAAATCTTGGGTGTATTCAGATACTTGGTGAAGAAAAAGACTTAAGAAGAGTTGTAAAACAGAGTAAAATTGCCGCGATGAAACTAGAGAATTTTTTAGAATATCTAGAAGATGGCGACTTGATTATTGTTCCGGGAGATAGATCAGACATTATCATAGGCTCACTCAGTTCAGTTTTCTCTAAAAATTATCCAACAATTTCTGGTATACTTTTAACAGGAGGTATATTGCCTCATAAATCTATCAAAAAATTGTTCAGCGGATTTGATAGATGTACTATGCCAATACTTAGTGTTGAAGAAGACACATATACCACTGCTATGAAAGTCAAGGATGTACCAGCTACTATCACTCCACAAAGTGATAGAAAAATTGCTCTTGCCATGGGTCTTTTTTCATCTAATGTAGATACAAATTATCTCGGAAATAAAATAGTATCAGAAATTACAAGTGATACCATAACTCCTATTATGTTTGAATTTGGTCTTTTTGAGAGGGCAAGAAGTGATAAAAAAAGAATCGTTTTACCAGAGAGTGGAGATGAGAGGATACTAAGAGCTACAGAGATACTTCTTAGAAGAGATGTTGCTCAAATCATACTTCTTGGAGATAAAAAAGAGACTTTAGAAAAGAGTAAAACTTTAGGTATAGATATATCAAAAGCTACATTTATAGATCCTAAAACATCTCCATTGATGGATAAATATGTAAATATTTTCTATGAATTAAGAAAGAAAAAAGGCTTGAGCCTTGAAGTTGCAAAACAATCACTCGAGCTAGACAGTTATTTTGCAACTATGATGGTTCATTGCGGTGATGCAGACGGTATGGTTTCAGGCGCAGTTCATACTACACAAGACACCATAAGACCGGCACTTCAAATCATAAAAACAAAACCTGATATATCTATCGTTTCTAGTGTATTTTTTATGTGTCTTGAAACTAAAGTCTTAGTATATGGGGATTGTGCAGTAAATCAAGATCCAAATGCCGAGCAACTTGCTCAAATTGCTATGACTTCGTCACAAACTGCGAAAATGTTTGGAATTGAGCCAAGAGTTGCTATGCTTTCATACTCAACCGGAGATTCTGGCAAAGGTGATGAAGTTGAAAAGGTCAGAGATGCTGCAAATATAGTAAAAGAGAAGATGCCTGACTTATTGGTTGAAGGACCTATTCAATATGATGCTGCTATAGATAAAAAAGTGGCAAAAACAAAACTTCCAAATAGTAGAGTTGCAGGAAGAGCTACCGTATTTATCTTCCCTGATTTAAACACAGGAAACAATACATACAAAGCAGTCCAAAGAAGTTCAGGCGCTATAGCTATAGGACCTGTTTTACAAGGTTTAAACAAACCGGTAAATGATCTAAGCAGGGGTTGCTTAGTAGCTGATATCGTCAATACGGTTGCGATTACCGCCATACAAGCACAAGGAGTCTAAGCCATGAAAATCTTAGTGCTAAACAGCGGAAGCTCTTCTATAAAATTTCAACTCTTCAATGCCAAAACAAATGAATCACTAGTAGCCGGCATTATAGAGCAAATAGGAGAAAAACTCTCCCATGCAAAGATAAAGTATGGGGACAAGGAGTTAGAGAGAAATATAGCTATTCCAAACCATAAAGAGGGTTTGGAGATTATGAATTCACTTTTAATAGAGTCAAAAATCATAAAAGATTTGTGTGAAGTTGATGGCATAGGGCATAGAGTTGTACATGGCGGGGAAGAGTTTTCAAAACCCGTAATTATAAATGAAAATGTGATAAAACAGATAGAGAAACTTATACCACTAGCACCCCTTCACAATCCTGCAAATTTGGAGGGAATAAAGAGTTCTATCGAGCACTGTCCAAATGTTCCCCAAGTAGCTGTATTTGATACAGCTTTTCACTCAAGCATACCACCTCATGCCTATATGTATGCACTCCCTTATGAAACTTATGAAAAAGATGGGGTGCGAAGATATGGATTTCATGGAACATCTCACCATTTTATAGCAAAAGAGGCAGCTAAATACTTAAATATAGATGAAGATAAACTAAATGCCATAACCCTGCATTTGGGAAATGGTGCTAGTATGAGTGCTGTAAAAAATGGAAGAAGCATAGATACATCCATGGGCTTAACTCCGCTTGAGGGATTAATCATGGGAACAAGATGTGGCGATATAGATCCTGCTATCATATTTTACCTAGCAAGAGTTGAGGGATTAAGTATAGATGAACTTGATAGTATGCTAAACAAAAAGAGCGGGCTTAAAGGAATCTGCGGTAATAATGATATGCGAGAAGTCGGTGAAATGGCAAAAAACGGCGACGAAAAGGCTAAGCTTGCATTGGAAATGTTTAGCTATAGAATCAAAAAATATATTGGCTCCTACTCCGCAGTTTTGGGTAGGGTTGATTGTCTGATTTTTACAGGCGGTATCGGTGAAAATGATATAGATGTAAGAAAAAACAGTTGTTCTGGCTTAGAAAACTTGGGTATATCTCTTGATCTAGAAGCAAATAACCAAAGAGCAAAAGAGATATTGGAGATAAACAAAAAAGAGAGCAGGGTAAAAGTTTTAGTAATTCCGACAAACGAAGAGTTAGAAATTGCTTTGCAGGTTAAATCTATGATATAAAATTAGGCAAGATTTTTAGCTCCTACGCGATACAAACAAGCTTTGCTCATTTGTATCGCGTAAGATCGGTTATAAATTTTTTAGTGTTCTCTCAAAATCTCCGGCTATCTCTTCACCCGCTTCTTTTACATCTGAAGTTACCACATCGATCCAGTGTATGAAAAGAGTATCATCTCGCACATCCATAGTTATGGTTCCGGGAGTCAAAGTTATACTGTTTGCCAACATCAGTTTTTTGTAGTCCTCTTTTAAATTGGTTTTTATAGCTACAATTCCAGGATTTATAGGAAGTTTTGGGTCTATCACTCTTTTGGCTACATCCCAATTTGCTAAAACCAAGGCTTTTAAAAATGTGTATAGATATATGATATATGCAAGAGGTCTGAATCTAAAACTATCACTACTAGGATAGTTTTTTACATACAACATAGCTATGATAAAAGATACGATAAAACCGGTTGTGAGTTCTTGAATATCAAAACTCATAGTAAGACCAACCCAGATTATAAATAAAAAAATAGTCCAAAATAAAAATCTCATGACGCTTCCTCCCCTATGTTTTTATGATTTTTGGGCATATAGAGAAAGTTATCGGGATCACAATCTGCATGTGTACAAATATTGTCAAGTTTAAGTGAGCCAGGAGGGCACACATCAGTACAAAGTGAACACCAGCAACATCTTCCATAGTCGATTCTAGGAATACATCCACTTGTGTTTTTTACATTGTACTCTTTGTCTGGATGAATCATATCTATGGCATCATTCATGCAAATCTCTTCACAACTTGCACATCCTACGCAAGTTTCCAGATTATTTATATGAAAACCTCTATATCCAATGGGAATATCTTTTTTAACTTCAGGATATGTGAGTGTTCTAGGATGCTCAAAAAGAGTTCCTATCGCACTTAGCGGTGATAAAACACCTTTTACATCTATAGCCATAATTTTCCCCTTATCTTTCTATTTCCGGTGGGCAAATACCCAACGAATTCATCGTCATCGCAACATCTGCTAATTCAGAATCTACCAACAGTTTTTCAAGAAGTGTATATGCATGCACCAAAGAAGGTCCTCTTACTTGCATTCTTCTTATCTTTTCACTTCCATCACCTGCCATATAGTAACTCATAGCACCTCTTGCGCTTTCTGTTTGTACATATGTATCATCTGCAGGAAGTTTAAACTTTCTATGCTTTGGAATCTTTTGTAATATATCACCCTCTTTAGGCATCTGTTTTATGATTTGTCTCAAAATTCTTATGGATTGAAGCATCTCGTCTCTTCTGACGATCGCTCTTGCATAAACATCTCCATCTTGCTGTATCGGTATGTCAAAATCCAACTTATCATACATCAAGTATGGCATATCTTTCCTGACATCCTTTTGGATTCCGCAGGCTCTCATGGTTTGTCCTACATAGCCATTTTTTAAGACTTCATCCCTGTTTACTACACCTACTCCAATAGCTCTTTTTTTGAAGATGACATTATCAAAAAAAGTATTGTTATAGACTATAATTCTTTTTTCATAATAATCCAACAAATCAGACAGCTTGTCTAAAAATCCCTCAGGCAAATCTCTTCTTACACCGCCTGGAAAAGCGTACATGTGATAGACTCTACCGCCTGTTAACTCTTCAAAAAGATCAAGCATATAGTCTCTATCGCATACTGACCACTGAGGTATAAGTCCTAGACCGATAGATCCTGCTTGTCCACCCATCCACAAGAACATAGTCGCTAGTCTTTGCATCTCTAAGACCATTGTTCTTATATATTTTGCTTTTTCACTGATTTCAAGTCCTGCAAGATTTTCAACTGCTCTTGCAAAATTTTCTTCATTTGGATCAGGTTCTGGCACACAGATTCTGCAGACAATAGTAAAAGCCTGTACAACTGTTCTTCGCTCAACAAGTTTTTCAAATCCTCTGTGAAGATATCCCACATGTGTTTGAGCTCTCTTTATAGTTTCACCAAGCAAATCAAGCTCTACACTCATATTTCCTGTGATTCCCGGATGTTGAGGTCCATGAAATATTTTGATAGTATTTTTTAGATTATTCTTCATTTTTCACCTCATCACTTGGATTGTTTTTTGCCTCAAGTGCCGCTTTTGCTTCGGCTTCTTGCTGTGCTTTTAGTTTCGCAGCTTTTTTTGCTTCTCTCTTCTTTTTCATCTCTTCTTTTGCATCAAGTGCATCACCTCTTTGTTCCCGGAAAGGGTTCATACTATTTACATACTCCAAAGTATCAAAATCTCTTCTTAAAGGAGGCATATTATCCCAATACTCCAAAGCAAAATCTATAAGTGTCGGATGTCCTGGAAAATCAACGCCAAACATTTCATGCATCTCTCTTTCCATTATCTCAGCCTGAGGCCAAATCGTATGCATAGTAGGTAAACTTGCATTTTCTCTTTGTATCTTTGTTTGAACCATAACCACATGATCTCTATCTTTGGTTTGCAAACAGTATGTGATAGTAAAAAATCCATCCTCCAAGTCATCTCTGCAATTTATGGAATCAAGTGTGATATATCCAAACTCATTTAAAAAACTAAGTAAAAGTGATTCCAATCTTTCAAAACCTACAGTAACACTATAGAGGTAATCTTGTTTTTGCACGAGTTGTAGTGATAATTTTTCTAACTTTGATGCTAAATCCATTATGCTTTACCTCCACTTTTGAGATTGTACCAGTCTGTTTCATAAGATGGGTCTATATGACCTCCAAGCACTCTCTTCTGATTTTCTTTGTAGAATTCAAAATTTTCATCATATTTTTCCCAGCCTGCTTTTTCTCCATTTCTAATTCTCTCTTGAAGAAGCACAAAACCGTCTATCACAGCTTCAGGTCTTGGCATACAGCCTGTAACCGATACATCTATCGGGAGATAATCATCTAGCTTTTTTATGGTATTATAAGAGTCCCAATACATACCACCGTTTATCGGACAACTGCCAAGAGTCATTATGTATCTTGGTTTTTGCATCTGTTCATATGTTCTTATTACTCTTCTAAGAGTCTTGTATGCTAAATAACCGGATAAGATGATCAAATCAGCCTGTCTAGGGGTTGCTACACCTACAACTCCCATCCTCTCAGCATCATATCTGCTTGTGAAGGTTGGGGGCATCTCAATAGCACCACATCCTGTTCCATAAGCTACGACAAAGATACTCCTGCTTCTAAACCATCGAACGGCTTTTTCCATTATATCGTGAGTATTTGCCAAGCCACTCTCTTCAAATTTACATTTTAAGCTGCCATCCGTGCTACTGCCGTAAAAACCACTTTCCATCATTTCTCCCTTATCCAAACCAAACGATTCTAGCAAGTCCCAAGACAGCTATCAGCGTAGGCAATTTCATCAAAAAATCAACTGCTTGTTCAACTTTGTATCTTCCATATACGATACCTATGAAGATAATAGCAACAAAAATAGTAAAAGTTTTAAGAACCAACATAACTAATGAATCAGCACCACCCAAAAACAGATCAACTATCAAAACAAGTTTTGCAAATGCAAAGAGCGAACCCTGACTCATAAGAAGTGCTAAAAATTTTCCGCTAAACTCTGTTCTAGGACCGGAATAGACCTCCTGAGGGGCTCCTGGAATATCAAATGGTGATGCACCAAAAAAACCAACCATAGATATCATAGCACCTATAAAAAGAAGAGGGTGATTGATGATATTTAAACCAGCTGTTTTTTGAAGATCTATGATGTGTACTATATCGCTACTGTTCGCAGCTATGATTAAACCAACAACAGCTATGTAAAATGGCAATTCTAAGCCGATGAGTCTAGTCAGACCTCTGACTACTCCCATAACACCAAAAGGATTTCCACCTGTTCCAACTGCCAATGCATTTCCAAGAGGTCCAAGTACCATCAGATAAAGCAACACAAACAGATTTCCTTGGCTAGTTACACTTCTTAAAAAATCACTATCACTAAAAACAGGAACCAAAACAAGCGTCAAAACAGCGCCCGTAGCCATAATCACAGGTCCTAAATAGAACATCCAGCCATAAGAGACCGTATTGTTTTTTGAAAATAGTTTGATACTGTCATAAAATGATTGATACACGGTTGGACCATATCTGCCTTGAATTCTAGCTGTTATATTTCTATATAAACCAAAATAGATAAATCCAACTACATATGCCAACATGATAAGTAAAATAATTTGAAAAATCATCAGTTAACTCCTATGAAAAACAGTGCACTGAAAAAGAGCAGGATTATAATCATCGTATTATGTATATTTCCATAATACATCCTACTGAAAAGTTCAGATGTTTTTTTGGTTTGTATTGCCAGCGATTCGTAAAAAGAGGATGAACTTCTTTTGAGTATGGCATTTACAAATTTGATTCTATAAAGATCAGTCCCAAATCCAAAACCAAAGTGCAAGGATGTATCTTGTGTTGGAACTTCCCCGCAATAGCTTATATCAAATCTATTTAGATTGTTTTTGGCTTTTGATTTGATTCTTGTGATGAGTAGAAGTATCAATACAAAAAACACAACAAAAGCGCTCATGATGAAAAATCCATTGAAACTGCCAACTGCACTATTCATCACGCCTAATCCGCTGTAAGGTATGGTTGAGAGTGAAAATTCCACCAATATAGGATTTATTATCTTTATAAATGCCCCCGGGAATGTTCCTGTTAATACAAGCAAAAGTGCAAGTATAATTTGAGGAATCAGATAACTGATCGGTACCTCTTTGGTTGTTTCTAAATTTTTTGAAGTCGGATGTCCTAAATATATACCATATACAAGTTTGTAACAGTATAAAAATGAAGCTGCACCAGAGAAGAGCATACCTATAAGAATCAGTGCAAATTTTGTGTCAATCGCAGCATTGTACATCATAAATTTTGAAGCAAAACCACCAAGAGGAGGCATACCCGCAAGTCCGATGATGCCTATTAGAAGCATCACAAATGAGACAGGAGTCCTATATATCAGACCACCTAATTGGCTAAATTTATTTTTACCGGTTTGAGCCACAATCGCTGCTACATTTATAAATAGAAGCAATTTGATGATAGTGTGTATAAGTGTATGATACATAGCCCCCGCAACACCATAAGCAGTTCCAAAACCTATGACGGCTATTATGTAGCCTAGTTGTGCGATTGAAGAGTATGCCAATAGTCTTTTTACTTCATCTTGAGTTATAGCTTTAAATGTAGCTATTATTGAAGTAGCAACACCAATCCAAGCTAAAACATAACCAAAATCAGTACCGTTTAATATTGTGCCAAACATCATCTTTAACTCTTGATATCCTATTATGTTTCCATATACCAAAAAGAGCCCGTATATACCCATTTTTGACATGACGGCTGAGAGGATAGAGCTAAAAAGATCAGGTGCTTTTGAGTAGGTATCTACTACCCAATAGTGCAAACCAATCACACCGGCTTTTGTAAAAAAACTGAGTGAAAAG
>JALVAU010000069.1 GCA_027011025.1 Campylobacteraceae bacterium
GAACAAGCAATCTATAAAGCTATAAAAGATGGCTATACGGGCAGTGCCATAGCAAAATATTTAAGTCTTTCAAATGTATCTATATCAAAAAAATTAAAAATTTATAAGCAAAAAGTTGCATTGTTTGATAAACTAAGGGATAAAGGTATATTTTGGAGTTATAGCGATAGTATTACTTATGACAAAGCAGGTGATAATTTAACCATAGAGTATCTGTTGAAATATGGAGACTTTGATGATATAGTCCTTGGTTTTAAACTTTTTGGTAAGAGAGTTATGAAGCTAGTCTGGGAAAAGAGACTCGAATATGATAGACAATTTATAAAATTAAATCTCATGCTAGCAAGGGTATTTTTTAAAATGGATGTAGAGAGTGATTATTTTAAGGAGGTGAAAAATGCAAGATTTGAAAAACTTAAATTGCTTGCTTCCTAAAACCAAATCTCTTTTGCTTGAGTTGATTAAGAGCTGTGATTTTTTAGATAAATATGTGCTTGTTGGTGGTAGTGCTTTGGCACTTCATTTATGTCATAGGAAGAGCGAAGATTTGGATTTTTTCACTTATGATAGCAGTTTTAATAAAAAGAAAATTTTTGACTATATAAAGCAGTTTGAAAAAAAAGAGATACTTAATCAAACAGATGAACAAGTTGATCTGCTTCTTGATGGCGTGAAAGTTACTTTTTTTAATGCTAGCTGGTCTTTTTTAAAACCATCTAAAATAGATAGATTTAATTTAGCATCTCTTGAATCTATTGCTGCTATGAAAGTAAATGTTCTATTTTTAAGAGCTAAGTTTAGAGATTATTATGATCTGTATTTTTTGGTTAAAAAAGTGATGAGTATCAAAAAAGTATATGAGTGCAGTTTAAGTGTATTGGATGGTATAAATTTTAAACTTTTTGCTGTTGCTTTAGTTTATGTAGATGACATAGAAGACGATAATATCGAATATTTAGAGCCTATTGAAAATTTGGATAAGATAAAAATAAGAGATTTTTTTCAAATAAAGTTAAGGGATTTTTAAGGAGCAACCTACAGATTTTCCGAAATAGCATATTTCAAAATCATAATTATGTGGTGTATCTTGAAGAATTCCCAGAAATTTAATTTTCTTGTTATCTTTAGCTTTAGCTATTTTATTATTTTAATAAAGCTATTTTTTAGTTAAAAGTAAATCTTTGACCCTTGCTCTTAACTTTGACCCTTGCTCTTAACTTGCTCTTAAAATTATAAGTATTATTTCAGTTATATAATTCTTTGAAACTTTTCAATAATCTCTCTTTTGTCTCTTTTTCGTTTAATTTAATTCCTAGCTCTTCCAAAGAGTATCCGCTGTATTTTCTTTTGTCTTTTCGTAGAGGGATTGAGCCGTGTTGGAGTATTAGGTTTTTTGTTCTTTTTTGGGCATTTCCGCCTATTTTTTTGCCCTCTATTATGATGTCGTATGGTTCAAAACCCTCTTGGCAAAATGGGCTTTTAGACAAAGAGTTTGGCAGTATATCCTTTGCCCATGCGGGCTTGAAACCCAAATCTTTATAAAAATTTAGTATAAATTGGCACAAAAATTCATAGCTCTCTTTTACACCTCTTCGTCCTAGCTGATTTGTAGGCAAAACTATGGAGTAAGAGACATCAAAACCGTGTAGCAAAAGACCGCCACCTGTCATGCGTTTGGCATAGTTTGTGCCAAATCTTTCGATATCTTGTATATCTTCAAGCTTTTGGAATCTTCCTATCGTAAAGGAGTTATCTTCCCAGCTATAGAGTCTAAATACAGGCGTACCGTCGAAGTTCTCTAGCAGAGATTTATCGAAGTCCATATTGGCTTTTGCGCTCATTTTTGGACTGTCGATAAATCTCCACTCTTTAGCTAGTTTTGTTGCCATCTTATATTTAAGCTTCTTGCGGCTTTTGTCTCATCTGCTCTGCTTATCGGCAGGGTTTTTGGAAACTCTTTGAATGCCTCTGGATTTGTTTTGGCCAGATCCACTGCATCTATAACTTTTTGGCAAAAATAGTCCATAGTGTCTATATTTTCAGTCTCAGTAGGCTCAATCATGATGGCTTCATGCACTATCAACGGAAAGTAGATAGTTGGCGCGTGAAGACCAAAATCCAATAGATATTTGGCGATGTCAAGTGTACTTACATGGTGTTTTTTATATAGCGATTCAGCACTCAAAACGCACTCGTGCATGCAGTATGTATCATAAGGTACATCTAAATGCTCTTTTAGTTTTGAGAGTATATAGTTGGCATTTAGTACCGCTTTTTTACTGACATTTATCATGCCCTCTTTCCCTAGAGTCTGCATATATACCAAGGCTCTTAACATCACGAGATAGTTACCGAAAAATGGCGAAATTCTACCTATCGATTCAGGACTTTTGTCTTTTAGAAAATAGCCTTTACCCTCTTCATATCCAACTCTGAGTTGTGGCAAAAATTCCACCAAATGCTCTCTGACACCAACAGGACCAGCTCCAGGACCTCCGCCACCATGAGGCGTAGCAAATGTTTTATGTAAGTTTAGATGAACTACATCAAATCCTATGTCTCCGGGACGAATAAGACCTAAAATCGCATTTAAATTCGCCCCATCATAGTACATTAAAGCATCGTGTTTGTGAGCGATATCGCAAATCTCTTTTATGCCTGGATTAAAGAGTCCCACAGTGTTTGGTACAGTCATCATCACCGCTGCCACCTCATCGCTTATCACCTCTTTAAAAGCCTCTACATCCATAGCACCATTTTTATCTGATTTGACCGTGATAACTTCAAAATCAACCATAGCAGCAGTCGCTGGATTTGTTCCGTGTGATGAGTCTGGAACGATAACATACCTCTTTTTGTTTCCTCTTTTTTTGTGATAAGCACCTATTAGCATGATGCCTGTCATCTCTCCATGGGCTCCCGCTTCTGGTGTGAGAGTAAAAGCATCCATGCCTGTTATCTCTTTTAAATCATCTTCTAAAATCTTCAAACTCTCAAGCGCGCCTTGCATGAACTCTGGTTTGTTGTTTGTGATATGGTGAGGGTGAAGATTTGCAAATCCGTCAAGCGCCCCTACTCTCTCTTCTACTTTTGGATTGTACTTCATCGTACAACTTCCAAGTGGATAAAAATTTGAATCGATAGAGAAATTCTTTTTTGAAAGATTTGTAAAGTGTCTGATGACATCAAATTCACTAAGTTCTGGGAGTTCTGCACTCTCTTGCCTAAGAAGTGAGCCATCAAGTCTAGGAGCATCTGCTACTTGTTGTTTAGGCAGATTTATACCGCTTCTTCCTGCATGTGATTTTTCAAATATAGTAGCACTCATAATATCTCCTTTACACTCGCAACAAAGTTGTCCATCTGCGCTTTGCTTCTCTTTTCTGTGACACTTACAAGCACTCTGTTTTCAAAGTTTTCATATAGATTGTCTAGTTTTAGTCCTGCAAAAAATCCCTTTTGACTCATCTTGTCCAAAAATTCATCACAACTTATAGGCAAATCGAGTACAAATTCGTTAAATGTTGAATTTTTG
>JALVAU010000070.1 GCA_027011025.1 Campylobacteraceae bacterium
TAGTAAGACCGGGAGGAACAGTGATATTTTGTATCGGTGCAGTAGCATCAATTTCACCCGTTGTTTCATCTCTCATCCAGCCTTGTACGATATATCCATTACTATCTGAAAAATTTCCAGCTGCATCAAAAACAAAATCTCCGTTTCTACTGTATTTATAAGTTTTACCGCTATCGGGGCTTATAACAAAAAAACCGTCACCCTGTATAGCGAGGTCTGTATTTTTATCAGTCGTTTGAATTGAACCTTGTTTAAAAATTTTAGTAATAGAGCTAACTTGAGTACCAAGTCCAACTTGCATAGGGTTTTTACCACCAAGATCGCCTTGTGGAGCAGTTGCAATTTTTGATGTTTGGCTTAGTAAATCTGCAAAATTAGCTCTAGAATATTTAAAACCTATGGTATTAACATTTGCTATGTTATTACCTTCTACATCCATGGCTATTTGATGTGCTTGAAGTCCGGAAACTCCAGCCCAAAGTGATCTCATCATCTTAAATCCTTTTTTATTTAACTGTTTTCTTTAATTTGGGCAAAGCCCAAATTAAATTCATTGCACTAAAGCTTTGGCTTACGCCAAGAACTTTTTATTTATCTGTTTTTATTAGGAAGTAAATTCCTGTTAAATTCATTGCACTAAAGCTACGACTAAAGCCGAGAATTATAAGCTTCAGGCTACTTCTTAATGCTATAAAGCAATAACCATTCCTATTTTTTCATATTTATTGCATTTTGTATCATTTGATCGCTTGTAGTTATGCTTTTTGCATTTGCATCAAATGCTTTTTGCATGAGTATTAATTCTGTGAGTGCTGTTGACATCTCTGTATTACTCTGTTCTAGGCTATTTGAATAAATAGGTGTTTCATTAAAATTATTTCCATCTTTGTCTGTGTAAAAAAATGCTTTTCCACTATTTGATGATTCAGACAAAAGGGTTGCAGAAGCTCTATCTAAACCTTGATCATTTACAAAATGATAGACAGCGACTTTTGCAACAGGAACTCTTTTGCCATTACTAAATTGTGCTATTATATCCCCATTATTTTCAACACTATATCCATTTAACAATCCATATTCCAAGCCATCTGTGCTTATATTTTTAAGTGAACCTAAGTCTGTAATTGAAGTAAATCCATCATATGAACCTAACTCTCCTATATCAATATTTAATGGTGTATCCCCATTTAAAATGGTTGGTATATCATAGCTTGACATTTTACCGTCACTTGAGAATTCAATTTTTGCATCTTTTGCATCTTCTATCGTATAAACTTTGTTTGTAGAGTTATAAATTTTATATTTTGTAGTATCATAAGTTTTTGCATCATCATAATTTTCATAAAATGATAACAACTCTACCTTTCCATCCCATGTGTTTCCTTTTGTTGATTGTGGAACTTCTTTTGTAAAAGTCATATCCAAGATCTTTTTCTCTCCGTCAGAAGTAAATATAGATGAGGTAAAATGTTCTATATTTGGTATCTCATCTCCTGAGGCGTTTGTTTGGACGGTAGGATCAAGGTTAGCTCTAATTTTTATGTTTGTTGTTGGAGTAGCTGGATAATAAAGATTATTTGGAAGATTAATTTTTGTTTGTGAATCAACTGAGCCTAGGGTTATATCGTCAATATCTTTAATACTATCAATAGTAGCCTGCTCTATACCATCCTTTGTATAACTTTTCCCAAGTGCATCTAGCATACTTTGAGATAACTTGGAAGAACTTATATTTTCCCCACTTGTTCCTAGCAAATGAAATCCATTTGGATCTAATAAATCACCATTTTTATCTATTTTATATGAGCCGGCACGAGTATAAAAAACTTGATTTTTTGGGGTTTTAAGACCGAACCAGCCCTCCGCATCTAGTGCTAAGTCAAATGTATTGTCTGTAGTTTCTATAGAGCCTTGCCTCAAGTCAAGAGCAGTGGTTTGAGGTTTGCTTCCTAAGCTTATATCATTTGAGGTTGGATTAAAATATGAATCAGATAGGGTTGTTGAAAAAACTGTTGAAAATTCAGGATTGCTACTTTTAAATCCATTTAGCTCTATATTTGCGATGTTATTTGACCATACATCTATGCCAAATTGGTGAGTTTTTATTCCATTTATCCCATTATAAAAAGATGTATTCATTTTTAACCTTTATTGGTATATCTCTTTTACGCTATCTAGTGGATAGTAGTTGCTACCCATCTTAAGAAGAGCTTTTCCACTATCAAACCTAACTGATTCTATGGGATAAACACCGTAAGCAGTTTTATAACTGCCTGAATCCCCATCACTATAATCAGCAGTTATAGCATATCTTCCCTCTGGAAGTCTATTTCCAGAATTATCTGTTCCATCCCATTGAAAAGATTGTACGCCTGCACTGTTGGATGCTAGATCAAAAGTTTTGACTGTATTTCCTTGTGCGTCGGTGATATTTACACTGCCACTTTGTATATCATGATTAAAATACATTTCAAATGAAGGATTATCATCTTTTGCTAAAGTTATGCTGTCTGTTCCTAGGCTACCCATTTTTCCTATGGCTGCAACTGCATTTAAATCTGAAGTTGAATTTAATTGAGCTACGAGCTTTTCCATGGTTTTATTTGTATTGTCAGCTGATTCAAGTGTTGCTAATTGTGATGTTTGGGTCAAAATCTTGTCTGAATCTACAGGGTCTGTTGGATCTTGATATTGAAGCTCAGTTAATAGAAGTTTCATAAAATCATCTTTACCAAGTATGCCATCCGGATTTTCATATATATTATTGTTTGTAGATGTTGTTGTGTTTGATATTGCTGAAGTTGCCATTTTTTATCCTTTTATATATATCTAGGTACTATAAGTTCTACTGAACTCTCTTGCTCATCTTGACTGTTGTATTCTTCAAAAGATAGACCGTTTTTCTTGCTACTTTGCTGATTTTGTCTGGAATTTTTTCCTTGGTCTGAAAAATTCATCTCTAAATTTGTAAATCCCATATTGACTAGAGAGTTTTTGAACTCTGCTTGGTTTTGAGTAAATAGTGACATTGTATTTGTATTTGATGTTATATTTACATGTAGGTTATTGCCCCTGTGTATAAGAGTAACTTCTACTTCGCCTAAATTTTTTGGATTTAATGCCATCTTGACTTTCATAAGAGGTGGTTTGTAGGCATCTATTTTCTCTTTTAAATCATTTGTAAATCGGTTTAGACTATTGTCAACTTTTACCTGTTTATCTGTTTTGCTATAATCGATATGAGAAGAAGTTTGAAACTCTCGTTTGTGATTCGGGATACTATCTTGGCTTTTCTTAATCTCAACGCTAGAGTCATCTTTCGATAAATTTTCACTTGCCATACTTTTGATTTTCTCGAAGTTAGATATGTTTGAATGTTTTTGAGATTTAATTTTATGCAGTATATCGTCTTGAATATTCTGTTTGGTTGAGTGTTTTTCTTGTGTAATTTCAGTAGTTATAGTTCTTTTTTTACTCTCTTTATTTTCTGCAAGTTTATCACTATTTTTGGTATTAA
>JALVAU010000071.1 GCA_027011025.1 Campylobacteraceae bacterium
TACTAAAGCCCTCATCAAGAGAAGTGATCAATACCAAGTCCGCATCACTCAATAATTGCGGGATCTCCTCTTTGAAGCCCAGTAGCTTCACTCTCTTTTTTAATCCTAATTTTATGATTTGAGAATTTAGATTAGAAAACTCTTTTCCATCTCCTGCAATATTTAAAATATACTCTTTTTTTACTTTTGATATCTCATCGATCAGTAGATTAAATCCTTTTACTTTATCAAGTCTTCCGATAGCAACAATATTAAATATAGAGTTATGATTGTCTCTTCTTGTAGGTATTTTGGGAGTAATTCCATTGTAAATAATTTTTATTTTACTGTTATGTTTGATGCTATTTGCTACACCCTTTGATACTGCTGTTACATGTTTTATCTTATTAAAAACTTTTCCTTTGCGTGTGTTATGCTTGGTAGCTAAATGTACAAATTTAACAAATTTAGAGAGTCTATATATTATCTCTGATGCTTTTGCCGAGTGTGTATGTACAATTTTGTTTTTAACAATCTTTATAATCTGTGTGTATAGAAAAGGATTTAGTCTGCTTCTATCTTTTATTGGATGAATTTTTATATTTTTATTTAGTCTATCTTCAATCATATTGTTTTCTAGCAATATAACTTCTAAGTTGATACTGGATATTTTTGATAAACTATTGCAAAGATCAACAAAGACTTTCTCAGCCCCGCCATAGCCTCTAGATGCTATAAATTGTATCACTTGCATAATTCTTCATATACCTTTACCGTTTTATCTACCATCTGTTTAAGTGAAAAATTTTCCTCTACATAACTAAAACCATCAAATCTTAACTCTTTTGCACTCACTATCTTTTTCGCCAAATCCTCTACATCTCCTATCTCAAAGAAATATCCATTTATATTCTCTTGTATTATATCCAAAACTCCACCATGATTTGTGGCAATCACCGGAGTATTTAGAGCCAATGCTTCAGCTACGCTTCTGCCAAAACTTTCAGGTTTCTTTGATGCACTCACAACAACATCACTCAGAGCATAAACCTCAGCCACGCTATTTGTTGAACCTGTAAAAATTATCTCTACATGTAGAGATGTCGCCAAACTCTTTAGTCTTTTAAAATAGTCTCTCTTATCCTCCCTGACACCCCCGACTATCAAGCCCTTTACATTTGGTATCTGTTTTTGAATGATAGCGATAGATTTGATAAAAGTCTCCAAATCTTTTAGTTGAGTAATCCTGCCAACGGTAGAGATTACAAATTTACTATGTAAATCATATCTATTCTTAAAGTTACTGATAAAATCTCTATCTAAATTTTGGGGATTAAATTTTTTTAAATCAACTCCCCTTGGTATGATAGTTATCCTCTCTTCGTCTGTGTTGTAATGTTCTTGTATATACTCTTTTATCGCCCTGCTTACGCATATAACCTTGTCTGCTTTAGTCATGATTTTACTGTAAAAACTCACAGAGTTAAAGCCGTGCACAGTGGAAACGAGAGGGATTTTTAGCTCTTTGTTGGCAAAATATACCAGCCACGCAGGGACTCTGCTTCTTACATGTAAAACATCAGGCTTTAACTCTTTCAATACTCTTTTTAGAGCTAAAACTCTGCCAAAAATACTCAAGGGATTTTTACTGCAAACATCCAATTCTACATGCAAACTGCCCTCATTTTTCAACTCTTTCACCAGTTTTCCGCCTCGACTGATGACGACTGAGTCAAAGCCTCTTTCTACCAACTCTCGTGCTAACTCAACCGTACCTCGCTCAACTCCACCTTCGTTTAATTCTGGTAAGATTTGTACTATCTTCATATCTCTATCTTTTCCAGATAGGGCGAAAAATCAAATCTACCTTTGATGCTTTGCACCGTTTTTGCAAGAGTATGAAATTTTGTATCTTTCTTTTTGGATTTTAGCTCTATTATCTCTATATCTGCATCTGAGTTAGCCCTTGCTTCACTAAGCATTGAAGTGGAGTCGATAGTGATAAAAAGCTTTTTGCAAATCTCTAAAAAATCAGGTATTGGATTGATATTTGGATTTTTTGAATAGATGATTTCATAGTCAAATTTATAACTCTTCAGTAATTCATCTATCTCTTTTGGAGTTCTTCTCGAAGTGGTGATGTATTTTAGATGATGTGGAAACTTTTCAAATATCCCGTCCAAACATGTTTGAATAGTCTCTGTATTCATCTCAAACACAGAGTTGTTTCCGCCTATTATGATTCCTACGGCATCTTTGGTATCTTTTTTTATATACCCCTTGGGCTCACTTACAGACAGACTCAAAGGAAGTGAAATTATATTTTTTAGTTTTGGTGGATTGTCATGATTTGAAGCTATGATATAATCAAATCCACTATATCTAAAACCTTTTGGAAGCATAATAGCTATGGATTTTATGCCTAGTTTTTTCGATAGATACTTGTTTGCGTAGTATGTATATGAGCCTGTTGAGACTATAGCTTTGTATCTTTTTCTCTCTACATGTAGAGAGAAAAAATTGATATAAATATGGAGAAAATCTAGCAGATATGTTACCTCTTTGACCCTTTTTGGAAGCTCTAAGAGATCATACTCTAACCCTTTTAGTTTTGCAAAGGCGATAGATTGATTTAAGTGTCCGATTTTTCCATCACTTAGTATTAAAATTCTCAAGCAAGTCTCCAGCGGTTGTGCATCCAAAACCATTGCTCGGGGTACTCCCGTATCACCTCTTCTAGGATGTCGTTATACTTTTGAGTCATCTTTTTTAGTTTTTCACTCTTTTTGCTACTCTCATCTGCTCTATATTCTACCGGCTCATAAATCACAGCTCTATACTTTCCATTTTTTTGCCTAGGAAAAAAGACAGGAAGGATTAATGGATCAAATTTTAATTTCATTTCCGCGATAGAGACTGTAGTATCTGCACTAAGTCCAAAAAAATCAACCTTTATGCTATTTCTGCCTCCAGCCTTTTGGTCAAAAAGCAGACCTACCAATTGATTTCTCTTTAGAGCCTTTATGATGCCCAAAAGTGCACTCTTTTTGTATATATTTTTATTGCCATACCTCTGCCTAAAAGGTGTGGTGATTTTCTGCTCTATGAGTCTATTGTTGCCCTCTCTCCCGATCGCAACCATAGGAAACCCATGTAATGGTAAAAACTGAGCCGCCAACTCCCAGTTTGAAAAGTGAGCAGTGATAATCACTATACCGTTTTTTGCATCTTTTGTATAATCTTTTAGCTTCTTTAAAAAGTCATCTCCGTTTTCAACCATCAAATCCAAATCTATCTTATTATTTAGCATCAGCACGATTTCAGCCAGAGTCCTAGCAACACTCTCATAAGATTTTAACGCAAGCTCTCTTATCTCTTTTTCACCCTTTTTTGGATAAACAGCGTGAAGATTTTGCATAGTAAGCCTGCTACGCCTCTTCTCAAATCTAAATAGAAGTCTAGCTACAAATTTTAAAGTTCCATGAATCAAAAAACCAGGCATAAATCCAAGCACAAAGATAAAAGC
>JALVAU010000072.1 GCA_027011025.1 Campylobacteraceae bacterium
ATACTGACCTATCCATATCACACGATAGTGGTTTTGCTATCGCAATAGCTCAAATACAGAGCAAACAAAAAAAGAAACATTTAAGTTTCTAACTGATCTTAAGTAAAAATTTACAAAAAAACAACTACTTGCTTATTTTTTAATCACTTTAATTCTATTTTATACTCAGTTTTTCAGTTATAATTTTCTCAAATAAAAAATCAGGAGATTAATATGAAAAAAAGCTTATTAGCTCTTTTGCTAGTTTTGCCCTCGCTTAGCTTTGCAGGAGACAAATTGGATACTGGGGATACAGCGTGGATGATGATGTCAGCGGCATTAGTTTTATTGATGACACCCGCAGGTCTAGCACTCTTTTATGGTGGCATGACTAGAAGTAAAAATGTCTTAAACTCTTATGCTATGGTATTTGGAGCATTTGTAGTTGCTTTTGTTGTTTGGGTGATTGCTGGATACTCTGTCGCATTTGGTGATGGTGGCTCAATGCAAGCTGTTATCGGTGGCTTTGACAATATGTTCCTAAATGGAATAAAATGGAATGATTTAAGCGGAACATATCCTACTTATGTTTTTGTTGTATTTCAGGGTACATTTGCTGCTATTACGGTTGCAATTGCAAGTGGTTCCGTTATAGAAAGGATGAAATTTTCAACTTGGATTATATTTGTTGCAATTTGGACCGTTGTAGTATATGCACCTATTACACATATGGTATGGGGTGGAGATGGAGCATTTTTATTTGATGCAGGTGCACTTGATTTTGCAGGTGGTACGGTAGTGCATATGAATGGTGGTCTTGCCGGTTTGGTCTTGGCAATATTGGTTGGAAAAAGAAAAGGTTATCCAAGAGTAGCTATGAAACCTATGAGTATTATGCTTACAGCACTTGGTGGTGCTCTGCTTTGGTTTGGGTGGTTTGGTTTCAACGGAGGAAGTGCCTTTGGTGCAAATGCAATAGCCGGTTTGGCATATCTTACAACTACTCTAGCTCCTGCTGCGGCTGCTATCACTTGGATCGTTATTGAATACTTAGTCTATAAAAAAGCTACACTCTTAGGAGCTGTTTCGGGTGTTGTTGCAGGATTGGTAGCTATAACTCCAGCAGCTGGTTTTGTAGATGTCAGTGGTGCATTGATCGTTGGTATATTTGGTTCGGTTATCGCTTTCTTTGGTGTATCGGTTCTAAAGAAAAAATTAAAATATGATGACTCACTAGATGCTTTTGGCATACATTTCCTAGCAGGTCTTTGGGGAGCTTTAGCTACTGGATTTTTAGCTGTAAAAGATAATGATCTATTATGGGATGGTCCTTTAAAAGAGGCAGGAGACAGATTGGGGCAAGTAGTAGTACAATTAGAGTCAATCTTAGTTGTAGGAGCCTTTACTCTCATAGGTACGATTATAGTTTATTATATATCTTCAGCGTTGACAGGTGGCGGAAGAGTTGATGAAGAGACTGAAACTATAGGATTGGATGAGGCTATACACGGAGAAAAAGGTTTTAATTTATAAATATAACCATACATAAAGAAAGGAAAAAAAATGAAAAAAATAGAAACAATTATAAAACCATTTAAGCTTGAAGATGTTAAAGATGCTCTGAGTGAGCTTGATATAACAGGTATGACAGTATCTGAAGTAAAAGGTTATGGCAGGCAACAAGGTCACTCTGAATTATATAGAGGAGCTGAATATGTTGTAGATTTTTTACCAAAGATTAAAATTGAAATCGTAGTAAAAGAGGAGATAGTAGAATCAGTCATAGAAGCTATCTTAAAAAATGCAAAAACAGGAAAAATAGGAGATGGTAAAATCTTCGTATATGCCGTAGAAAAAAGCGTAAGAATAAGAACAGGCGAAACTGACGAAGAAGCTGTATAAGAGATTCCGAGTCTGCTATTTAAGTACTTTAGCAGACTCGGTAAGTCTTCTGTACGAAAGTACTAAATTAAAACAGAGCTCACTCAACATAAACAGATCCCACAAGGTTACAATTTTTAAAAATTCATCCCCAATCTTAAGAGCTAAAAAATCTATATCTATATTTACGCCATACTTACTATTTGGAGGTGAAATTTCTGGAAGAGATTTACTGTATCTAAAATTTAATTTTACTTTTTCTTCTCTCCTCATCCTTCTTATCCTCTTGAGTGTTCCGGCATAATCCTTCTCATTTAGTCTAATTTCTGCATGAGTATTGTGAGAGAGTACATTTCTTACAAACGAGAGTATATCGTAGAAATTTTCATACTCTTGCCCAAATCTCTCTTCTATGTAAATTTTAAAATCATTTTCAAGTCTAAGGGCTTCAACCATCGCCATACAAATTCCTCTAAAGGCATTAAATTCTACAAAGTATTCGAATAGTGAGAGCTCATGGCTCTTGTATTCTCTAGCATTTTTTAAAAGTTCGTAGGTGATGTCTGCATTGAAATAATAAGCATTTTCATTTTCAAATTTTTTCACAACAAACATACTTCTATCGGTCAAATCTTCTGTTTTTGAGAGCATACCTAAAAATTCACCCATATTTAGAAAGTAAAAATTCTGCTCAACTAACAAAAGTGTATCTTCGAGTAGGGTGTCCTTGTCTATCATGTTATTATGTTTACCATATTTTCTTGATATATAGCTCCATAACCCTCTTGACTACAGAGATAAGGTGTGAGCATATTTGATTTTTTCCCACCCGAATACAGAGCAAGGCAATCATCTCTTAGTGTATCATCAATCCTAACTTCATAAGTGCATTTATACTCTGAGTTACCTAGTGTTATACTATCTCCATCCTTGTATCCAAGTGAAGTTGGAATTCTCAAATAATCATCCGTATAAAATTGTGAGTTTAGCGATCTATTTTGCTTCACGGCCAATAGATAAAATTCTCCATTTTTTTCAAACTCATCATCAAATTCATCAAAAAATTCAAATTTTTTACTTTGGGTATAAAATTCTGTGCTATAGGGTGAGTTTTGAAGATATTTAGATACCAAATACCCATCTTTTTCCACACTATTTGATGAGATTATCTCATCTATATACTCTTTCTGGCTTTTGAGTCCATCATAAGCAAATCTATCTATCAAATAAGAGCTTAATTCATACTCGCTTATACCCGTCTTGCTCTCTTGTAGTTTTGGCATAAATCCAATGTATTCATGTCCATAAGAGAGTTTAACATCCTCTTTTTCCAAAAATGTTTTTGCCGGAATAATCAAATCAGCCATTTTTGAAGTCTCATTTGAATATAAACCAAAATAGACTACGAACTTTGATCTCTTTAATCCATCTTTTACTTTTGGTGTACAAGGAAGCTGTGTCATAGGATTGCCACCTTGTATAAAACTGATGTCGTAATCTCCAAAATCAATTGTCGGCATAGGAATCTGCTTTTTAGCTTTACGCTTAAATGGCTTACCAAAACCATAAGAGCTATCATCTATGAAACCTACCCCGCAACCCTCTTTTCCAAACAATCCTAGAAGTGCCGCAAAAGAG
>JALVAU010000073.1 GCA_027011025.1 Campylobacteraceae bacterium
ATGCAGGACATACGATAGTCGTAGGAGATAAAACTCTTGCCTTGCATCTAATACCATCTGGAGTATTAAATCCACAAGCTATAAATATCATCGGAAACGGTGTTGTTATATCTCCCAAAGCACTGATAGAAGAGATGGAGCAGTTTGGAGAGAGCCTAGAAAATAGACTCTTTATAAGCGATAAAGCCCATATGATACTTGACCATCATATCTTAATAGATCAAGCTAGAGAGAGGCTAAGAGGAGCAAAAGCGATAGGCACAACAGGCAGAGGAATTGGACCGGCTTATGGAAGCAAAATAGAGAGAAGCGGTCATCGCATGGGCGAGTTGAGAGATACAGATAAATTAGCACAAAATTTGGTGGATTATTTTGAAACATATAGAGCTATATTTGATGCGATGGAGATAAAAACTCCAGATTTTAATAAACTTAAAACAGAATTAGATGAGTTTGCAGATGTATTGCTACCTTATGTGCAAGACACGACAGCTCTTGTCTGGAAATCACTCGATGAAAACAAAAAGGTACTCTTGGAGGGTGCTCAGGGTACTCTTTTGGATATAGACCATGGAACTTATCCATTTGTCACTAGCTCATCTACCATAAGTGCTGGGGCTTGTATCGGCTTAGGGCTAAGCCCAAAAGACATAGGAGAGGTGACAGGAATCGTAAAAGCATACTGCACTAGAGTTGGAAATGGACCTTTTCCGACAGAAGATTTTGGAAATGATGGTGAGATATTGGGCAAAAATGGCCATGAGTTTGGAACTACAACGGGGCGACCAAGAAGATGTGGCTGGTTTGATGCTGTAGCAGTCAAATATGCTAGCAGACTAAATGGATGTGACCAACTTGCACTGATGAAACTAGATGTTTTAGATGGTTTTGAAAAAGTCAAGATATGCACTGCTTATGAGATAGATGGAGAAAAAGTAGAGACTCTTCCGCAATCATTAGAGAATATAACTCCTATCTATGAAGAGTTTGACGGGTGGAAAAATTCAAAAGGTGTTAACTCCTATGAAGATTTACCAAAAAATGCAAAAGATTATGTTAAAAAGATAGAAGAGTTAACAGGTACAAAAGTAGGGCTTATCTCAACAGGACCTAAAAGAGATGAGACGATAGTATTATAATATATGTCATCTATCTACTCTAAAATAACTAAAATTAACAAACAAAAAGTAGATAAGATAGAGAGTGAACTTTTTATTTTAAAATCCAATATCAAAAAGATAAAAGCAGAGATAGCAGATATATACTCATCTATCTCTACCCTAGCAATTCCCAAACAGGGGGAGTACAAAGAGGTAAATGTCTTCAGAGAGAGAAGAAGATTGTTAAATGCCCAAAAAGAGAGACTTTTATATGATTTGGAAGCAAACAATTCAAATCTAAAAAAGAAGCAACTAGAGTATAAAAAAGCCAAACTAGAGTATGAAAAGATAAAGCATCTTGAAGAGCAAGAGATAGCCAAAAAGCTTATAAAAATAAAAAGAGATGAGCAAAAAGAGCTTGATGAAGTATCTAACATGCTTTTTAAAAGGAGTGAGTATTGAAAACAATTTTTTTATTATTATCTTTTGTAATATTTTCTTATGCACAAAGTGTTGACTGTAACCAAGTCTTTGAGAGTAGAAAATCGGAACTTCTTAAAGATATAGAGAATATAGATGAAGCTAGGCAATCTTTTGAAGCATTAAAAGCTGCCTCAAATGCACTCTTTGAAAAACAAAGAGCCCACATAAAAGAGGAAAATCAAAAAATTAAAGCTAAAAATTTAGAACTTGAAAAAAAGAAACAAGAGATAAAAGAGCTCATAGCAAAAAATAAAAAACTTTTAGAAAACATAAAAAATGCAAAAGATGATAAACTGAGTGAAACTTACAGCAAGATGAAAGATTCCGTTGCAGCATCAGTTCTTGAAGCTATGGATACCGAACAGGCAACTGCTATTATCTTTACACTTCCTGCTAAAAAAATCTCAAAAATATTTGCTAAAATGGATCCAAAAAAAGCATCACAAATAACACTTCGTCTTCAAAAAGGAGCACCTTTTAATACAGACAGTACTAAAAAACCATAAGCATAAAAAATGGATTTAATAACCACTTTAACTTTTTTGGGTGCTATATTTATCTTTATGGCAACTCCTGGACCCGGAGTCTTGGCTGTTGTTTCAAGAGCTCTTAGTTCTGGTTTTTCACATGCCTTTTTTATGTCTATCGGTATGGTTTTAGGGGATATTATTTTCTTGCTGCTTGCTATTTTTGGCTTGAGTGTTATCGCTTCAACATACTCTACAATCTTCACAATTATAAAAATTTTAGGGGGTATATATCTTATCTATCTTGGACTTAGAGTATATATGTCAAAAACATCCCACTTTAACACCGGTGCAATAAAGAGTAAAAGTTTTATAAATGATTTTATCTCGGGGCTATTTATAACTCTTGGAAATCCCAAAGTTATAGCATTCTATATAGGCTTTTTACCTACATTCGTTAACCTCTCAAAGCTAACTTATAAAGATACCTGCCTAGTAGTCTCTCTAGTTCTATCTACTCTATTAATCATACTCATATCATATGCATATTTTGCATCAAAAGCAAAAACTGCTATAAAAAATCCAAAAATCCAAAATATTGTTAATAAAATATCTGGTGGTGTTATGATGCTTATTGGCGGCTTGTTGATTCTAGGTACCTAACTAGAAGTAACGATATCAATCCTTGTTAAAATATTTTTGTGACATTTTTCTACATAAACAGATATTTACCTAATTTTAGATAAAATAGATTTGTTGCGATATAAGAATGTGTAAAGTTTATGATACATTACTTATATCTTAGCAAGCCTAATGTAAAAAATCTAAATAATAAGGTTGATTGATGAAAGTCAGATTACCTCATGCACCCTATATTGCAAATAAAATAGCAATTGATATGTTAAATAGTGGTTTCATAAAGTTGCTACAAGGCATTGAGCCTGTCGCCAAAGTCTCTCAAGATATACTTGAAGCTGATATAAAAAAAGAGATAGCCCTAGAAGAGAGAGTTGATGATATACTAGATGATAATGATGATGAGATAGAGTTTCGTCAAGTTGATAGAAGAAGTATGTTTTGGCTCATAAAGAAAAAACTAGCGAAAGAGTATGGTGTCATTTTATCTTACGAGGATAGATTTAGTGATGTTTCACATAGAATACTAGAGAGCCTATGGAAAGAAAATATGATAGACTACTCTGTCTCCGAAAATAGAGTAAAAAATGTCATTTACACCTCTATAGAAAATTATCTTGAAAATTTTGAAGGCATTGAAGACGCCGTAGCTGATCAGATAGATAACTACAAAAGAAAATTGATACCGGGTTCAACAGAGTATGATTTGGTATTTGAAAAACTTTATGAGGAAGAGTTAAAAAGACGAGGTATGGCATTATGAATCTAAAGCCTGTCTGGATATATATAGAAAATGGTATATTTTTAGAAGCAAAAAGTTTTGGAAGCCAAGGAAGCAGAGTAGGAGAGATAGTGTTTAACACCTCGATGAGTGGATACCAAGAGATTATGAGCGATCCTAGTTATGCAGGTCAATTTGTTGTTTTCACTATGCCGGAGATTGGTATAGTTGGTGTAAATGATGATGACATGGAAAGCTTGGGCATACATGCAAGTGGAATGATAATAAGAAATTTCAACAAAGAATTTTCAAATTTTAGAGCTCAAAACTCTTTGGACAATTTTCTTCAACAACACGAAGCAATGGGTATCTGTGATATAGACACAAGATATTTAACTAAAAATATAAGAGACTTTGGCGCTAAAATGATGATAGCCTCTACCGAAATCTCAAATAAAAATGAACTCAAAAAGATATTGGAATCTTTTCCAAAAATAGAAGAGATGGATTTTATACAAGAAGTTAGCACAAAAGAGAGCTATATACATAAAAACGGAGTTTGGGATAGTGCAAAGTTAAGGTATAAAGAGAGTACAAAAAAAGCAGAAAAAAAGATTGTCGTGATAGATTTTGGTGTAAAGAGAAATATTTTGAATGAACTTTGTGAAGTTGGATTTGAAGTAGAAGTGGTACCTAGCGAATTTGATCCCGATAGTCTCATAGGCAGATATAAGAACAATGAAATAGATGGCATATTTTTATCAAATGGTCCCGGTGACCCTATGTTTTATAAAAAAGAGGTAGAAAAAATCAAAAAATTGATAAAAGCAAAGGTTCCTATGTTTGCGATATGCCTAGGACACCAACTCCTAAGCATAGCTCATGGTCACCCGACATACAAGCTTGCCTTTGGACAACATGGCGGAAATCATCCGGTAAAAAATCAAAAAAATGCTGTAGTCGAGATAACGGCTCAAAATCACAACTATAATGTGCCTGATTCCATCTGCTCCATTGCCAAAATAACGCATATCAATCTTTTTGACAACACTATAGAGGGTGTTGATTATCTTGATGAGCCTATATTTTCGGTACAACACCATCCCGAAGCAAGTCCCGGACCACATGACAGCAAATATATTTTTAAAGAATTTTTTCAAAATTTATAAAAGGGTGTTTTCATAGATACTATTAATATTTCAACCATAATCATAGTAGCATTTTTAGGAAGCTTGGGACACTGTATCGGTATGTGCGGTGGGTTTATCGTAGCATACAGCAGTTCTAAAATAGATACAAAATCATCTAAAACAAGGCAAATCATATCTCATATGTTTTATAGCCTAGGAAGAATTACATCTTATATATTTATAGGTATGATTTCAGGAGCATTAGGCAATGTTGTCTCTTTTTCCAAAGTATCCATGGGATATTTTTACTTTTTTATAGGTCTGTTTATGGTACTGATGGGTCTATCATTGATGGGAAAAATTAGATTTCTAACATCTTTGGAATCCTCACTCGCTACCAACCCATTTGTAAAAAAAATATTTTCTTTTTTAATTCACTCAAAAAGCATATACAGCTTTTATGGCTTAGGTTTATTAAACGGATTCCTCCCTTGTGGTTTAGTTTACTTTTTTGCAGTATCTGCCGCAGCTACCGGTTCAATTTTCTGGGGAGGATTTACTATGTTGATATTTGGTCTCTCTACTATGCCAACTCTCCTTGGTTTTGGATATATAGTGGGGTTCTTAAAAGGTAGCAACTTTAGAGAAGTGATGATTAAACTGGCCTCTATCGTGATTATATTGTATGGTATATATATGTCGTATCTTGGATATATGTCCATCATGAGTAGCCTAAAATGACTCTAGCCCAATATAAAAATGCGATAGAGCAGAGCAATATCGTCTCCAAAACAGATATAAATGGAATTATCACTTTTGTAAATGATGAGTTTTGTAAAATTTTTGAGTACTCAAGAGAAGAGTTAATAGGTAAAAATCACAATATAGTAAGACACCCTGATGTACCAAAAGAGGTCTTTAAAAATCTGTGGGATACAATTCTAGCAAAAAAAACATATAAATCTATGGTTAAAAACCTCTCCAAATACGGCAAGACTCTTTATGTCAATACAACTGTAATCCCTATCTTGGATAATAAAGGCTTTATAGAAGAGTTTATAGCTATCAGGTATGATGTAACCCAAAGCATAGAATTAGCTAAACAGATGCAAGAAAAAGATAGATTTCTGTTTCAACAATCCCGACTTGCTGCTATGGGAGAGATGATAGGCAATATAGCTCACCAATGGAGACAACCCCTAAATGAGCTTGGTATCACAGTGTATGAGATGAAAAAACTCTTTCTCTCAAATAAAAAACCGGATGAATTTTTACAAAGTTACAAACACTCCAAAGATGTGATTAAAAAAATGTCAAACACAATAGAGGATTTTCGAAACTTTTTCAGCCCAAATAAACAAAAAGAGCTCTTTTTAGTTAAAGATGCGGTAGAGCATCTTTTAACAATGATGCAAGGGAGTATTTATAAGCATGCTCTACATGTAGAGGTTCAAGACAATAAGGGGATCCAATTAGATGGATATTTTAATGAATTTAACCAGGTAATACTAAACTTGATAAACAATTCAAAAGATGCCTTTAATCAAAGAAAAATAGAAAATAGAAAAATCAATATAACCATAGATGCTGATAATAAAAATGCTACTATTTTATACAGCGATAATGCAAAAGGCATAGATGAAAATATAATAGATAAGGTTTTTGATCCATATTTTACTACAAAACACTCAAGCGAAGGAACAGGTCTAGGACTATATATGAGTGAAATGATAATTCAAAAAAGTATGAAAGGTAGCATAAAAGTGTATAATAATAAGAGTGGAGCAACTTTTGAAATAAAAATACCCCTGTATAAGGAGAAATACAATGAGCAATAACTTATCTAGCCTAACAATCCTGTTTGTTGAAGATGAAAACAGTATAAGAACTGCGCTCAGTAGAGCTATTAGTGATGAATTTGCAAAATTTATAGTCGCAAAAGATGGAAGTGAAGGCTTAAAAAAGTTTAAAAAATATAAACCTGATATTGTTATTACTGATATTATGATGCCTATCATTGATGGACTAGAGATGTCAAGAGATATTAAAAAAATATCAAGAGATACACCAATCGTAGTGCTAAGTGCTTTTAATGAAAAAGATAGACTTATGAGTGCTATAAATATTGGTATTGACAAATATCTCATGAAGCCAATAGATACTGATGAACTTCTAAGCACTTTAGAGCATATATCGAAAGATATCTTGTCTTTGGGTGATTTGATCGATCTTGGAAGCGGATATACTTTTGATAAAATAGCTAGAGTTTTAATAAAAGATGGCAAAACAATAACTCTAACAAAAAAAGAGCTTCTTTTCATATCTATTTTAGTGAAAAACATAGGAGCTTATGTACTACATGAAGAACTAAAAAAGTATGTATGGACAAATAAAAATGTCAGTGATGCTGCTATAAGAACATTTGTGAAGAGAGTCAGAGAAAAAACAAGTAAAAGTTTTATAAAAAATGTTCCTGGGCTGGGATATAAAATTAATTTATAAATTTAATAATTATTTAATACAAATTTAATCCTATTAAGCTTTATCGTATTTTTTTTGTACTATAATTCGAGTAATTATGTGATAAATGTGTGACATAAAAATATATTTTAGGAGGAATTGATGCAGTCTAGTAATGCAATTAACTATGACTATACAATTGCAAAGTGTTTTACGGTTGCCACTATTGTGCTGGGGATCGTAGGTATGCTTGTGGGCGTTATCATTGCGTTTCAATTGGCTTTTCCAGAGCTAAGTAACTTAGCTGGAGAGTATGGGACATTTGGAAGGTTAAGACCACTACACACTGATGCGGTTGCGTTTGGTTTTACAGCAAGTGGTATCTTTGCGACTTGGTACTATGTAGGACAGAGGGTTTTGAAAGTCTCTATGGCAGAATCAAAATTCTTGATGTTTATAGGAAGATTACACTTTTGGATATATATCTTAACAGTGGCAGCAGTTGTGGTTTCACTGCTTATGGGTATAACTACTTCAAAAGAGTATGCAGAATTTGAGTGGCCTATAGATATAGCTATAGTTGTTCTTTGGGTTTTATGGGGAGTTAGTATCTTTGGACTTATTGGTATAAGAAGAGAGAGAGTTCTATACATCTCTGTATGGTACTATATAGCAACATTTTTAGGTGTAGCTATGCTTTATCTATTTAATAATATGGAAGTACCTACTTATTTCATAGCAGGCATGGGTAAATGGTATCACTCAGTCTCTATGTATGCAGGAAGCAATGATGCGATGGTTCAATGGTGGTATGGACACAATGCGGTTGCATTCGTCTTTACTGTACCGATTATCGCTATGATTTACTACTTTTTACCAAAAGAGTCAGGTCAACCTATATTTTCATATAAACTTTCACTTCTTTCATTTTGGGGATTGATGTTTGTCTATCTTTGGGCAGGCGGACACCACCTTCTTTACTCAACAGTTCCTGACTGGGTACAGACCATGGGCTCTATCTTCTCTATTATTCTGATTTTACCTTCTTGGGGAAGTGCGATAAATATGCTTCTTACCATGAAAGGTGAGTGGGGACAACTAAAAGAGAATCCACTTGTAAAATTCTATGTATTAGCTTCAACTTTCTATATGCTAAGTACTCTTGAGGGTCCTATTCAGGCTATCAAATCTGTAAATGCACTTGCGCACTTTACCGACTGGATTCCGGGACATGTTCATGATGGTACTCTTGGATGGGTTGGATTTATGATTATCGGTGCTATTTTTCATATGGCGCCTAGAATGTTTAGAAGAGAAATATACAGCAAAAAACTTGTTGAGGCTCAATTTTGGCTTCAAACAACAGGTATTGTTATGTACTTTACAAGTATGTGGATAGCCGGTATAACTCAGGGTATGATGTGGAGAGCAACTGATCAGTATGGTAACCTAGCTTACTCATTTATCGATACAGTTGAAGTTCTTCATCCATACTGGACACTAAGAGCGGTTGGTGGTCTGTTTTTCCTAATAGGTGTATTTATGTGGGCATATAACATCTACAAAACAGCAACTTCAAGTAGAGCAATTGAGAAAGAACCTCAATATGCTTCACCTATGGCGTAAGGGGGTATAAGATGTTTCATTGGTTAGAAAAAAATCCATTCTTTTTTGCAGTAGGTGTATTTTTGGTTATTGCTTATGCAGGTATAGTTACGATACTTCCGGATTTTATGGAAAGTGCAAGACCTCTTAAGGGTACAAAACCTTATACTACGCTGCAAATTGCAGGAAGACAGGTTTATATAAATAACAGTTGCAATGCTTGTCATTCACAACTGATTCGTCCATTTAAGTCTGAAACAGACAGATATGGTAAATATTCACTAAGCGGAGAGTATGCATATGACAGACCTTTCCTATGGGGAAGTAGAAGAACAGGTCCAGACCTCCATAGAGTTGGAAACTACAGAACTACAGACTGGCATGAAAATCATATGTTAGATCCTGCAGCTGTTGTACCTGGATCTATCATGCCAAAGTATGGCTTCATGTTCAAGAAAAGTGCAGACCTAGAGACTGCTTATGCAGAAGCTTATACGGTAAAAAAAGTTTTTAATGTTCCTTATGACAAACCTGGTATGCCAAAACTTGGATCATACGATGAAGCTAAAAAAGCAGCTTACAAAGAAGCTGGTAAAATAGTGGCTGGTATGAAAAATCAAGATGTTAAAGATGCATATAAAAATGGTGACATTAAAGAGATAGTTGCGTTAATCGCATACTTAAATGGTTTAAAATAAGGAAGAATTGTGGATATGGAACTCATAAGAAGTTTGCAAGGCTGGGGATATATAGCTATGATTTTTGGTTTAACAATCGGATTTTATTCCTATATATATCATCTGTATAAATCTCAAAGAGATGGCACAAAGGATTATGAAAAATACTCCAATATGGCACTAAATGATGATTTGAGTGATACCTTAGTCGAAGAAAAGTATCCACAAGACAACAAAAAAGATAATGAGGAGCGTTAAAAATGAATTGGCTGAATGATAATGTTAATTTGCTGACACTAATCGGTGCTGCAGCAATTATAATTCTCACTGTAGGCGTTGCTGGTAAATACATCAAACAGATGAAAACAGATAAAGCAACCGGTGAGTTGACAGGAGATAACTGGGATGGTGTTGGTGAGTTTTCTAATCCATTACCTATGGGTTGGTCACTTGCTTTTTTAGGAACTATCGTGTGGGCATTATGGTACTTTTTTATAGGGTATCCTGTGGCTACATTTTCACAAATAGGACAGTACAACCAAGAAGTAAATGACTATACACAAAGATTTGAGAGTAAGTGGGCAAACCCAAGTCATGAAACACTAATGGGTATGGGAGAAGGTGTATTTTTAGTTCAATGTTCACCTTGTCATGGTATCACGGGTGATGGCATGAATGGAAAGGCAGCTGATCTTACAACTTGGGGCAGTGAAGAGCATATAGTAGATACTGTTCTCAAAGGCTCAAAAGGTCAAGGTTATGCACTGGGTGAAATGCCTGGTGGTCTTTTAGATAAAGCAAGTGCAACAGCAGTTGCTGCATATATAGTACAAGATTTAGCAAAAAGTGGCAAAAGTAAACATCCTGAACTTGTAGCACAAGGAAAAGCATTGTGGGCAACTTGCGGTGCTTGTCATGGAATGGACGGTAAAGGCATGGGTGGAAGTGCTCCTGCTTTGATAGACTATGGAAAAGCTAAATTTGTTGCAGAAGTACTAAATCATGGCAAAAAAGGAACTATAGGTGTGATGCCTAAGTTCAATGATGGAAGATTGACAGATGTACAAAAAACAGCTGTTGGTACTTATATCAACTCATTGAGCGAGGAGTAAGAGATGGAAAATACAAACAGAGGTGTTTTTACACTTAGTGGAGTTACCGGTATGTTAATTGCGACAGTATTGTTGCTTAGTATCTTAGTTGTTTTAACTATTTTTGGCATAAAAGCTCAACAAGAAGTTGCAAACAAACCATATACTATAACTAACCCTCACGCTCTTAAAATGAGAGATAGAGATAACTCTAAGCTCAGAGTTATAGTGAAATAAGGAGATATTATGGCAGATAAAATGGATGTAATTATAACATTTGGATTGATCATAATGGCAGCAGTTTCTGCATACTTAGTGTTAACACCAAATCACCTATTTGTTGGTTAATGATTAATAACACTTTATACAAGCACAAGAGGACATTGACTCTTCTTGTGCTTATTTTATTTACTGTGACACTACAAGCAAAGAAGTTTGTATATAATGATGGTGTTATAGTAAATAAAACAGAAGTTAAAATAGAAGAGATGGCAAATGAACTCTACAAGAAAACTGGAGTCGGTGCCTATCTTTTGGCAAAACGAGAATTGAATGGAAAAAGTATAGTAGAGTATGAAAAATCCTTTGCTTCTAAACTGCAACCTCCCTACACCATACTTATGATTACACTAAAAGAGCAAAAAGTAGATGTATTTAACTCTCCTGATTTAGATAAAAGTTTTGATAAAGGAGCGATGCTCTCACCGTTTCCATGGAGTGGAACTATCATCCCGCTTTTAACCGGGAAAAAGAATTATAGTGTAAGTGCCGCTATGCTCAATGGCTACGCTGATATGGTGCAACAGATTGCTGATTCAAAAAATATAGAATTAAAAAGTGGCATAGGCAGTACAAATAGAAATATGATATTCTTTCTTAAAATATTTGTCTATCTCTTTTTAATTTTAGTTATTGGCTGGTATTTTATAAATAGGGTAAGAAAAAATAGATGAGTAAGAAAACACAGAGAAATTATTGGCCTCACGCCATACTTGGGATAATTTTAGCAGTTGTTATTGGTGGGGCTTTAACAGTAAATCTTGCTGTACATAACCCTGTCCAAGAATCAAACTATTTTATGAAAACATATCAGGATTTTGAAGATAATGCTTATGAATTAGAGAAGCAAAAGGATGAATTTGACAAAAATTTTGTCATATCTTACTCTATTACAAAACTTAAAATAGGTAAAAATCCTCTGAAATTAAAAATTCACAATAGATTGACTAAAGAACTTGTAAATAATGCTCACATAGATTTGCTCTTAACAAGACCTGAAACAAATGATTTTAATAAAAAGTTAAAACCTCTAAAAGTAGAAAATGGAGTTTATACTTTTGAAGATTTGGATATCAAAAAAC
>JALVAU010000074.1 GCA_027011025.1 Campylobacteraceae bacterium
GTATAATATCGTCCTTATTACCACAACCAAAAGTAATAATAATACACTCAAGGAATTAAAAATGGCAAAAAGATGCGCGATAACAGGCAAAGGCCCTATGGTTGGAAACAATGTAAGCCACGCCCACAATAAAACAAAGAGAAGATTTCTTCCAAACTTAAGAACTGTAAGAGTTACACTAGAAGATGGCACAACAAGAAAGATAAAAGTTGCTGCTTCAACACTTCGTACTATGAAGAAAAACGCTTAATTCACCCCTTTAAACGGGGATTTAAAGTGACTTAGGTGTCTATACTTCAAAGAATTAAGAAAACCTTACACTGGAGTGACAAAAAAGTCCCCGTAATCAACTTAGATACAGAACTTTACCAAGAACTAAAACCTTTCCGTCTTCCGCTTATATTGACGGTATTGATGATTTTACTAGGAGCACTAGGCTATATCATCATTGATGATTTTTCCCTAAGTGATGCTATCTATCAGTCTGGTATCACCTTCACTACCGTTGGATTTGGAGAGATTGCTCCCATATCTGAAACCGGTAGAATTTTTACTATCACTCTGATTATACTTGGATTTGGGGTATTCTCTTTTTCAGTAGGTATTTTAATTGAGGTACTAAATAAGGGTAATTTTGTCAGAATATTTAAGGAGCGTCAAATGCTATACAAAATCGCTCGGCTAACGAATCACTATGTTATATGTTATCATAATGATTACACAATAGAGCTTTCCAAACAGTTTCGGGAAAATCATATTCCATTTGTGGTGGTAGCACCCAATGAAAATCTGCCAATGATTGCAGAAAAATACAAATACCCCTACTTTGTTCAAGAAGAACCCCACACAGAGATAGCGCTTCTCAAATCAGGTCTTTCAAGTGCAAAAGGATTGATAACTTTAAGTGAAAATCTTGCAGACAATATAGCCCAAATAGTAACCACAAGACTATTTGAAAAAGAGATAGGACTAAAAAAACCCTACTTCATAATGTCTCAAGCAAGCAATATAAACGACATAAACAAACTAAAAAAACTTGGTGCAAATAGTGTTGTTAGTGCTACAAAACTGATGGCTCAGCGTATAAGTGCCATGAGTGTAAGACCCGATATGGAAAATATGCTTGAAAATATCTTATATCGCAGAGATATTCCAATTGACATGGAAGAGGTTGAAATTCCTGAAACTTCATGGCTGAGATACAAAAAGATAAGAGAAGCACACATAAGAGAGATGACAAATGTCAGCATAGTAGGCATAGAAGAAGAGAATGGAAAATTTACACCGATGCCAAGAGGAGATACTCTGATCACAGGCAATTCAAAACTACTTTTAATTGGAACAGGAAAGGGCATAAGAGATGCAAAAAATATCATCAAAAAAAATTATAAACCAGAAGAGTTAAAATATGTTTAATATAATTTCACTAAAAAATGGCTTGGACAGCGTAAATGGTTTTTTTAGTTCAGGCATAAGTGCTGGATTTAAAAAAGATGGAGCCCTAGATGTTGGCTTCATAAGAAGTGAAAAAGAGTGCGATGTAAGTGCAGTTTTTACTACAAATAAATTTCAAGCAGCTCCTATTAAACACTTTAATAGATACCCAAAAAATTTTAAAACAAATTTTGTATTAATGAACTCTAAAAATGCAAATGCCATCACTGGAGAAAAAGGCATAGAAGATATAGATTATATCTTTAAAAATATACAAAATATCGATCTATTAAATCCCATTATGAGCTCTACCGGGGTTATAGGCTATCCACTAGATAGAGAGAAAATAGTTAAAGCAGCCAATAAATTTGACTATAATTCAAAAAATTCAAAAGAGTGTTCTTATGCCATAATGACAACAGACAGTTTTGCAAAAGAGCTCTCTTTTCGGATTGAGTTGAATGATGGAAGTTTTTTTCATATAGCAGGCATCTGCAAAGGAGCAGGCATGATAAATCCTGCTATGGCTACGATGCTATGCTTTTTGGTAACTGATGCCAACATTCCCAAAAGTGACATGGATGAGCTTTTAGAAAAAAGTGTCCGAAACTCTTTTAATAAAATAAGTGTTGATGGCGATACATCTACAAATGACTCTGTTTTTTTACTAGCAAACCGTACTCAAAAAAGCTATAATAAAGAGGCATTTGAAGAAGCATTAAATCTTATAACAAAAAACTTGAGTCTTATGATACTCAAAGACGGTGAAGGCTCAAATAAAGTGGTAGCCTTTGAAGTAAAAGGTGCTAAAAACGAAGAAGAAGCAGAAAAAGCAGCAAAGGCTTTAAGCAACTCTCTACTTGTAAAAACAGCACTCTTCGGAGAGGATCCGAACTGGGGAAGAATAGCATCTACAATAGGAGCTTCAAGAATAACCTGTAGTGAAAATGAACTAGAAATCTACTACAATGATGTTTTGATTTACTCTAAAGAACACCCGATCATGGATAAAAAAACAGAGCAAGAAGCCTACAAAGTGATGAAAAAAGAGTCGTTCAAAATTACTTGCAACCTAAATATGGGAGATAGTTCATATACCGCTTACGGGTGTGATTTAAGTTATGAATATGTGAAAATCAATGCGGATTATAGAACTTAAAGAAAATATTGGTTAGAATTATGATAAATTTAATAAGGAGAAAAGATGTTACACGAATATAGGGATATAATTTCTGAAATAAAAACCAAAAATGCACATTTTGCTAAAATTTTCGAGAGACACAATGAGCTTGACAAAAAGATTACTAGCGTAGATGAAGGCAGGGAATTTATGGATGATATAGAGTTGGACAGACTTAAAAAAGAGAAGTTAAAATTAAAAGACGAAGCATACGCTATGATAATGGAATACAAAAAAGAGAATAACCTCTAAAACTCTCAAGGGCACAGCAAGTGTGCCCACACCTACTTCCGCATAAAACTTTTATTATTCTTATAATTTTTATAGCTATAATTAGCTATAATCGGGATGCATTTAAAATATTGGAGATAAATTATGATAAAGATAACAAATAAGGGCAAAAAATCGTGGGTAACCTTCACGGTTAAGGTGGAAGATATTGATAATCTTGAGTTAAGCGGTGAATGGAATAGTTGGAAAAATGAGAAAATGAAGAGAAAGAAAAACGGAGAATTTTACATAACAAAAGTTTTTAACAAGGGCAAAAAATATCAATTTGGATACAAAGCAAATGACGGCAGATGGCTATGCGATGAGAGCACACCAAAAGTAATGTCACCATTTAATTCACAAAATTCACTATTAGAGATATAAAAAATAAAGAATCAAAAGATTCTAAACAATAATTTTAGCTTTAGTGATATTTTAACTAAAACTAAAGCAATAGGAGTGGGAGATTTACCCATAAAGTTTAGCAAGATGGGTATGAAACAAATAATTCTAGGCGACAGCCTTAGCTTTAGTGATATGAAATAGTATATTCTCACCAAAGGCAAGGCAATAGGGGCGAGGATTTTACCCATAAAGTTTAGCAAGATG
>JALVAU010000075.1 GCA_027011025.1 Campylobacteraceae bacterium
ACGGTGTTTTAAAAAGTGATGGCCGGGAGAAGGAGATTCGAACTCCTGGAGGTGTTACCCTCGCCGGTTTTCAAGACCGGTGCATTAAACCAAGCTCTGCCATCTCCCGACAATAAAAAGTGAAACTTTAGATTGGAACTAAAGTTCATAAAGCACCAAATTCTCGACAAAGTCGAAGCTTTAGTGACTGAATTTTTGCAAAGCTTTGCTTTGTAAAAATGAGAAATAAAATGGAGGCGACACCCGGATTCGAACCGGGGATCAGAGCTTTGCAGGCTCCTGCCTTAGCCACTTGGCTATGTCGCCATCTCAAAGTCTGCTCCAAATTATTTGGTGGTGCCCGGAGCCGGACTTGAACCGGCACGCTCGCAATGAGCGAGGGATTTTAAGTCCCTTGCGTCTACCAATTCCGCCATCCGGGCAAACGCTTTGCTATCTATTTTCTTCTTTTTTAGGAAGTAAATTCCTAAAAAATTCCTTTTGACTATTGCTTTGCTTTCGCAAGAGTTCAAATATCTTTTTTCAAAATTAATGGAGCGGGAAACGAGGTTCGAACTCGCGACCCCGACCTTGGCAAGGTCGTGCTCTACCGCTGAGCTATTCCCGCATTTAAAAATGAGACGAAATTATATCAATTATTTGTTAAAATGTAAAGGGTTAAAATAGTATAAAGCACTAAAATCGTATAATCACAAAAAAATTAAAGGAATATTATGCGAAGCGATCAAGTAAAAAAAGGTTATGATAGAGCACCTCATAGGAGCTTATTTAGGGCTACAGGCGTAAAAGAAGAAGATTTTGACAAGCCATTTATCGGTGTTGCCAACTCTTTTATAGAAATTATTCCCGGACACTTTTTTCTGAACAAATACGGAGAAATTATCAAAGACGAGATAAGAAAAAATGGCTGTATTCCCTTTGAATTCAATACAATTGGCGTAGATGATGGTATCGCTATGGGGCACGATGGTATGCTCTACTCTCTTCCTAGCCGTGAACTTATAGCAAACAGCATTGAGACGGTTATGAATGCACACAAATTGGATGCGATGATCTGTGTACCAAACTGTGATAAGATTGTACCTGGTATGATTATGGGGGCACTTAGAGTAAATGTTCCTACAGTTTTTGTTAGTGGCGGACCTATGAAAAAAGGGTATGTTAAAGATGGTGAACCTATAGATTTGGCAACTGCTTTTGAAGCAGTTGGAAAGTTTGAAAAGGGCGATATTAGTGAAGATGAACTTACAGAGATAGAGTGCAATGCCTGCCCAAGTGGAGGAAGTTGTTCAGGGATGTTCACGGCAAATAGCATGAATACTCTGATGGAAGCTATGGGCATAGCACTAAGCGGAAATGGAACTATTCCAGCTCTTACACCTGAACGAGAAGTTCTCATAAGAAAAGCGGCAAAAAGAGTCTGTGAGATAGCACTTGATGAGAGATTTAATTTTAGAAATATCCTAAATGAAAATGCCGTGCGAAATGCTTTTGCTATAGATATGGCTATGGGCGGAAGTACAAATACCGTTCTTCACATGTTGGCAATTGCGAGAGAAGCCGGAGTAAAGTTTGATATAGCAGATATAAATGAGATAAGCAAAAAAGTCTCTCATATAGCCAAAATATCTCCATCTCTGCCAAATGTTCATATGGAAGACATAGATAGAGCTGGAGGCGTAAATGCTGTGATGAGTGAAATCGCCAAGATGAATACAGGTGCTCTACATGTAGATAATTTGACAATCACGGGTGAAACCGTAGGAGAGAGAATATCTCTATCTTCTATCATAGATGAGAGCGTTATACACCCACTCGCAGAATCTTATTCGAAGAAGGGTGGCTTGGCTATACTTTTTGGAAATTTGGCTGAAGAAGGTTGTGTTATCAAGACTGCCGGAATTGTTGGAGAGAGAAGTTATAGAGGAAAAGCGGTCTGTTTTGATTCACAACAAGAGGCGATAAGCGGTATAGTTGGTGGAAAAGTAAAAAAAGGTGATGTGGCTGTCATCAGATATGAGGGTCCGCGTGGTGGTCCGGGTATGCAAGAGATGCTTAGTCCGACAAGTTTGGTGATGGGCATGGGGCTTGGAGCTGATGTAGCACTCATCACAGATGGAAGATTTTCAGGTGCGACTCGTGGTCTGAGCATCGGGCATGTCTCTCCTGAAGCTGCTGAAGGTGGTATGATAGGGCTTCTCCAAGATGGAGATATTATCCATATAGATGTAGATAAATATATACTAGAAGTTGAACTGAGCGATGAAGAGATAGCAAGAAGAAGAGCAACTTTTAAGCCAAAAGTAAAAGAGATAAAAGGAAGTTGGCTCAAGCAATACAGACAACTTGTCACAAATGCCAGTAATGGAGCGGTATTGAAAACGGAATTTGATGACTAATTTTTTTGATCTACTTCTTCAGGATACGATAACTATGATGGCGATAGTTGATCCCTTAGGGGTGAGCGCCATCATGCTCTCTTTGCTTAGTGATAATTCTACAAAAGAGGAGATATCAAAGATCGCACTAAAATCTACGCTTACCATCGTCATCGCATTTTTTGTAGTTCTACTTAGTGGAAATTTTTTGCTTAAGCTTTTTGGTATAGAGATAGACTCACTCAAAGTGATGGGCGGGATAGTCTTGCTTTTGATGGCTATAAAGATGGTGAATGGTTATGTAGAATCTAAAAATCAAACAAAAGAAGAGAGGGTTGAAGCAAGAGAACATGAGGATTTTTCTGTCATTCCTTTGGCTATTCCTATAACTTTTGGACCCGGAATATTTGCTACTATTTTGATATTAAGAAATCAGAGCGAAGGCATAGCCTCTTTGTCTGCATTTATCCTTGGATTTCTCATAGTTGCTCTTAGTGTATATTTGGCTTTTAGAAATAGTGTGTATATAAAAAAATACCTAGGAATCACCGGTTCAAAAATCATCACCAGACTTATGGGGCTCATTGTAGGGGCTATTGCAGTTCAGTTTATAGTAGCCGGCGTGAGTGTATTGGTGAAGGAGTATATGTGAATCAAGGTGGCTGGACTTGTCCACATGATATAGATGGAACTTGTGATATTATTAAAAAAGAGTGTGATCCTGGAGATAGAGGTTGTGTGCTGTATGGAAAAGTGAGGTTTTCAGATGAAAATAGTCCTTCAAACGAAGCATTTGAGCAAAGAATAAAAAGAAAAATGAAAAAATTGCAAGAAGAGTTGAAAACAGGAAAATTATAGGGATAGCTCGTATCCCTATATCAAAGGAGATTGTTTTTGAATTTCTTCAAACCCAATTAAAGAATTACTTTGGATAACTCTTTAATTGGGTTTGAATTAATAACAATCATAATTTAGTGTGAAAGCACTGCGTAAGCAAATGCAACTAGACCGATAACGGCAACAAAATCAAAAATTCCTAGTACTTGAATAGGGTTTAGTTTTGAGAACATCTTAGCTCCTTTAAAATAATTTCGGAATTATATATAAATAT
>JALVAU010000076.1 GCA_027011025.1 Campylobacteraceae bacterium
TCAAGCAGCACTCTACCTAGGATCTTATCAATGCCAATTATCTAACTTATCAAATATATCTTCTTATGCTAAAATTGCCCAGAGTATTGGATTAAAGTTTATAGATTATAGCCTTAAAAACCAAGTAGATGGGTACGAGATAAATGATGTTGCGCAAAATTTGTCATACAAAATGGCAGGCGAATTAATGCTTGATATGTTCGATAATGCAGCTGATTTTGTACTGATAAATGATGCTAGAAGTTTTATTATGTTTGATGAACACCAAAAAAAGCTTGAAAAATCTACCGGCAGAGAGATAGGTTTAGCTGTTTTCAATGTGGCTCAACTACTACTTTTAGCATTTGGTGTAGCAGATAAAGATAAGATAGGATTATCAGAACATAAAGTAAATAGTGATATAGCTTAAATAAGACAAATTTAATCTTATTTAGTTATAATGACATTATAAAAACAATTTCAAGGAGAAATTATGCCAAAAATTAATCGTTATGTCGATATAGACACAGTTGAGAGAGAATCAAAAAAAGACTACATAGATAGACACTCGCCATTTGTTCACTGTAGTGATAATGCAAAAAGTGGAGAGCCATTCCCTGTAACAGTAAAAGTTGGAAATGAATATACTCATCCAGATGATTTTGACCATTACATCGCAAATGTAGCTTTATATAATGGTGAAACTCTTTTAGGTAGAGCTGACTTTGTTGCCGGAACTCTTGGTGGACAAGGTGCAAAAGGACATGTTGAAGTTACTTTTAACATAGTTCCAACTACTAAAAAATTAAATCTAGTAGCTCAAGCATACTGCACAAAGCATGGAGTTTGGGAATCAACTCCGGTAGTCGTAGCAGTATCTTAACTTTCATAAAAAAAGCCTCATTTATGGGGCTTTCCCCCCTATTAATCATTTAACTAAATTTCAAGGAGCTCTTATGAACCAAAAAGATGGCTATTGGCATCCCTTGGTATCGGGTGTAATTTTAGGTGTAGTCTTATTTATAAGCTTCATGGTTGCTGGTCAAGGAATGGGTGCTAGTGGCTCTTTTGCCAGAGTTACAGCACAACTTGCATATCTGTACGACTCAACATTTGCACAAAACTCTTATGCAGCAAAATATCTGTTTAACGGAAATGCTTTATCAAACTGGACCGTTGTTGAAACATTTGGAATATTTTCAGGTGGCTACCTAAGTGCAATGTTTGCAGGTAGAATAAAACAAGGTATTGATAAAGGTGACGATTATCCATCTTATAAAAGATTGATTTGGGCATTTTTGGGTGGCTTTATCATGGCTGGAGCTACAAGACTTGCAAGAGGTTGCACAAGTGGTCAAGCACTAGATGGTGCTGCTACATTTAGTGCAGGGACTTGGATATTTATGCTTGCCGCTTTTGGTGCAGGCTTTGTATTTGCCCCACTGTTTAAAAAACAGTGGAAAAATGTTGGATAAGGGTTTTTATATGTATCCTCTTTTTACAACTGGTACGATTGATTTCAACTCAAATCTGCTTTATGCTTTAGTCATAGGCGCTCTGTTTGGTATAGTGCTTGAGAGAACAGGTTTTGGTAGTTCTAAGCATATAGCTCCTATTTTTTATTTTAGAAATCTAAAAGTTTCACAAACTATAGTTTCCGCTATCATTACTTGTTCAACTCTTATCGTTATAGCATCTTATAATGGCTGGGTTGATTATAACCAAATATTTATTCCAGATACTTATGTATGGCCATATTTGGTTGGTGGAATATTGTTTGGAGCAGCTATGGTGATGTCTGGATGGTGTCCGGGTACTGCTATAGTTGGTTTTGCTTCAGGCAAAATAGATGCTTTTGTTTTTATGATAGGATTACTATGTGGTATGTACTTCTACTTTGATATATATGATCAAATTTCTGATTTTGCAAATAGTGGTTACTTAGGAAGATATACAATAGATAAATTAGTTGGCGGTGATATCTATACATCGTCTTATCTTATAACTATACTCTTAGGAGCATTTCTAGCAATCTTTATGAATGTAATGAAATCCATAAGAGATAAAAAGGAGAAATTATAATGCAAAAACTTTCTATATTTGTAGGCATTGTTTTACTGCTTGCCTCTTTGGCACTTTCTTACATATCAGCAAACAATGGTGCTAAAATGATGGCAAAAAGAGATGCTATGGTTATGAAGTATGTAAATTTATCTGATAGTGCGCTTGAAGATGAAGATATAAAAGGTGCTATAAAATACGCAAAAATGGCTATCCAAGCAGATCCCAAAAATAAAAAAGGGTATGTCTGCTATACAAATGCCATGGAAGAAAAATATCAAAGCTCAGGAGAGAGCGAAAACTCAGATACTCCACAAGCAAGTGGCGATGATGATGCTAGTATGGGTTGTTAATACAACCCATTTTATCAAGTCTTAAACTCATTTAATTTATTGTTTAGTGTTTCTGTCATATCATTTAGATGCTCGGCTGCACTTGCTATCTCTTCCATACTTCTTGCATTTTTAGAGGATATCTCACTTACTAAAGAGACTTGATCTGCTATCTCATCTACATCTTTTTGTGTTTCCATATTGCTTCTTTCTATAGTTTCTGATGTTTTTGTTGCTGCTTTTTGCAATATATCTGTCATATCATTTATCTTCTCTTCTACACTTGAGGCACTTTGAGATAACTGCTCAACCTTCTTAGAGTTTGCACTCATCTCTTCACTACTTTGTACTATGGATTGTACTATGACATTTATAGTGGCATTTATCTCTACTAGGGATTTTTGAGTTCTCTCAGCCAACTTCCTTACTTCATCAGCAACAACTGCAAAACCTCTTCCGTGTTCACCTGCACGAGCTGCTTCTATAGCTGCATTTAGGGCTAACAAATTTGTTTGGTCTGCGATATCAGAAATTACCGTCAAAACATCTTTTACTTGAGCCGCGTCGGAACTGAGTTGTTGTATCTTGTCAGCCAATTCTATCTCTACAATAGCACTTTGCTGTATATCTTCTGCTAGAGCCAAGATTGATTTATTTGCTTCATGCATATGAACATTCACTTTTTCCAATTCATCTTTAGCCTCTTTTGCTTCTTGAACTGAAATTTCCAAATTTGATTTTATTTCAATAGATTTAGCATTTGCCTCATTAGTTGCTTCGGTAGAATTTTCTGCCATTTTACCAACTTCTAAGGCTGTGGAAGATAATTGATTTGCGATAGAAGAGTTTTCACTAGATATATGCTTAGCTTCTTCGGTCATAACTCTAACTTTTTCTATAAAATTATTTATCTCTGTACTAGCCTTTGCAATCTCATCATTGCCGTTTATCTCTAGTTGCTTAGTTAAATCTCCATCTCCAGTTGAAAGATCGGCTGCTCTTCTTGTTAAATTGTTTATAGGTTTAAGTACAGCAGATTTGATCACAAAATACAATATAACAAATAAAATTAAAAATGCAAAAAGAGATATAAACATCTGATTTTTTACAACA
>JALVAU010000077.1 GCA_027011025.1 Campylobacteraceae bacterium
GTATTAGACTTAAACGATACAGATTCTATAGTCAAATGGATATTAAAAAATGCAAAAAAGGTAAAGTAAAAATGGTAGAAATTTTTGATGCTATTAAAAAATCAGCGATAAGAATAAAATGGCTTATAGAAAATGAAGATGCAAGTTATTCTCAAAATATAAATGCTACAGGTGATACGCAACTAAAACTTGACATAAAAAGTGACTTAATCATCGAAGAAGAGTTTAAAAAAATAAGCAGTGTAAAAGAGATAATTAGTGAAGAAAAAGAGAATAAAACACCAATATATGAAAATGGAAAATATCTAGTAGGATATGATCCACTTGATGGCTCTAGTCTCTTAGATGTAAATTTTAGTGTTGGATCAATCTTTGGTATATATAAAAATGCATATGACGGAAAACATATGATCGCTGCTGTTTATGTTATATATGGTCCTGTTACACAAATGGTTACTGCTTATGAAGATGTTGGAATGTATAAATTAAACGAAGACGGGGACTTTGCATTTATAAAAAGTTTAGAGTTAAAAGATAGTGGTCTTATAAATGCTAGTGGAGGCACACATACAGGTTGGTCAAAAAAACACCATAATCTCATAGAAGAGATATACGAAAGAGGAGCGAGACTAAGATACTCAGGAGGTATGGTTCCCGATCTTCATCAAATATTACTAAAAGGTGGTGGACTATTTTCATATCCTAGCACTAGCGATACGCCAAAAGGAAAACTAAGAATGGTATTTGAAGTATTCCCTTTTGCATTTATATTTGAAAAAGCCGGAGGAGAAGCAATTGACGGGAAGAAAAGACTGCTTGACTTAACACCTATGCACCCTCATGATACAACACCATGCTATTTTGGCTCCAAAAAAGAGATAGAGTTAGTTTTAAAACATCATGAGTAATGATATAGATAAATACAAACAAAATTTAGTAAACAGCAGCAAGGAACTAAAGGAGTGTCAAAACAGTATGAACCTAAAAAGTTGTTTTGATTGCAAAAAACTGTTTGATTGCGAAACTAGAAAAAACTACATAGATGCCGTCTATAAAAGTATGTCTAAAGGGCAAAGTGGCGGATTTGAATTTTAAAAGGAAGAAAATGAACCAAAAAGCTTATGTTACTACACCGATATATTATGTAAATGATGTTCCTCATATAGGTCACGCATACACCACTATCATTGCTGATACTATGGCAAGGTACTACAGATTAAAGGGATATGATACTTTCTTTTTGACAGGAACAGATGAGCATGGTCAAAAAATAGAAGAGGCTGCAGTTTCTAGAGGAAGAACTCCCAAGGAGTATGCAGATGAGATAAGTGGAAAGTTTAAAGCCCTTTGGGATGAATTTGAAATTAGTTATGATAAATTTATCAGAACTACCGATCAAGAGCATAAAATTGGGGTTCAAAAGGCATTTTCAACTATGTTTAATAGTGGAGATATTTATAAAGGTGAATATGAAGGTCACTATTGTGTGAGTTGTGAAACATTTTTTACCGATACACAGTTGATAGACGAAAATTTATGTCCAGATTGCGGAAAAGAGACAAGAATCGTAAAAGAAGAGAGTTATTTTTTCAAACTGTCAAACTATCAAGAGAAACTTTTAAAATGGTACAGTGACGATGAAAAATGTGTACTTCCAAAAGGGAAAAAAAGTGAAGTTATCAGCTTTGTAAAACAGGGACTCAGAGATCTTTCCATCACAAGGACAAGTTTTGATTGGGGTGTGAAACTCCCAGATGAAATAAATGATCCAAAACATGTGATGTATGTATGGCTTGATGCACTTCTAAACTATATAACAGCGCTAGGCTATGGAAATGATGAAAAAAATATGAAATATTGGCCAGCAACCATACAGCTTGTCGGAAAAGATATACTTCGCTTTCATGCCATATATTGGCCAGCTTTCTTGATGAGCCTTGGACTCCCGCTCCCAAAACATATAGCAGCACATGGTTGGTGGACTAGAAATGGTGAAAAGATGAGTAAATCAAAGGGGAATGTCGTAAATCCAAAAGAGGTTGCCGATGCTTATGGATTGGAAAATTTTAGATACTTTATGCTTAGAGAAGTTCCTTTTGGACAAGATGGAGACTTTTCGCAAAAAGCCCTTATAGATAGGATAAATTCTGATTTAAGTAATGAGTTAGGAAATCTACTAAATAGAATCATAGGCATGAGCGGAAAATATAGCGATTTTAATATATCTTCAAAAAATGTTTTTGATTACCACAAAAAAGAGCTAACCTCTGTCATGGAGCATATAAGATTAGCTGAAATAAACCTAAATGACATGCAGACCAACAGATACCTTGAAGAGTTGTGGAAAGCCCTAACCATCGCCAACCAATCTATCACCATATATGAGCCTTGGGTAAAAATGAAAGAGGGAGACAAAGAGTTTGCCTTTGCAACTGTAGCTATGGTTGCAAATATATTGGCAAAAGTTTCTATTGTACTGCATCCTGTCATGCCTAAAACTACACAAAAAATAGCAAAAACTTTAAATTTTGATATCTCTTACGATACTTATAAAAAATTTATAGAAGATGATTCTCTTCTTGATGATTTTAAGATTGAAAAAATTCCACCTCTTTTTCCAAAAGTAGAAGGTGAACTTCTAAACTCTCCTGCACCAAGTGTTAAAAAAGAGATAGAAAAAGAGGAAGACTCGCTTATAACTATAGATCAATTTTTTCAGACAAAACTAAAAATAGGAACCATCCTAGATGCCACAGAAGTACCTAAAAGCAAAAAACTTTTAAAATTAAGAGTTGATTTAGGCGAAGAGAAGCCAAGACAAATAGTTGCCGGCATAAAAGAGTTTTATTCAGCCCAATCACTTTTAAATACACAAGTATGTGTAGTAGCAAATCTAAAACCGGCAAAAATCATGGGTTTAATAAGTGAAGGAATGCTATTAGCTGCAAAAGATAAAGAAGGATTATCTCTATTAAGACCTCAAGATCCTAAAAAAAGTGGCTCTTCTGTTGGATGAGAATTGAAAATACAATACGAATAATTGATGGATTATTGCAAAATTTTCCATCAGTTGATCATACAGAATCTATAAAAATTAATCCTCAAAAAATAAAAAGAGGAGACCTCTTTTTAGATATAGAAGGTTCTGCCCAAGATCAAAAAACTGCATTAGACAACGGTGCTTATGGGATAATATCTGAGAAAATCCAAGAGGTATTAGACCCTGAAATTGCATGGATAGAAGTTGATTCGATGAGGCTTGCTTGCGTAAAACTAGCGAGATATGAATTTAGTAAAAAAAATAGTAAGATTATTTATCTAGATGATATTTCACAAGAAATTTTACAAAGTATAACCAAAAATCATGAGTTTATTGCACTATCATCAAATGTTGCACAAACTCTCATGGCAATAAAAAAATCTGGTGAAAATGTCAAATATAGCTGTAGTGATGAGCGCTTGGC
>JALVAU010000078.1 GCA_027011025.1 Campylobacteraceae bacterium
AGAGGTGTATCTCTTTACTAGTGCATTTACATGGGATGGTATAAAACATCTCATTATGCCTGTACTTACTCTCTCATTTTTTCAATTGGCTTTGATACTAAGGCTCACTAGAACCGGCATGATGGAAGTGATGATGCAAGATTATATAAAGCTTGCCACTGCCAAAGGTGTTCCAAGGCGAGTAGTTGTATATTATCATGCGTTAAAAAACAGCTTGATACCTCTTATTACGGTTATCGGTATTCAATTTGGTCAATTAGTCGCTTTTACTATCGTAACAGAGACCATCTTTGCTTGGCCGGGCACTGGAAAGCTTATCATAGATTCTATCCAAAATCTTGATAGACCAATTGTTGTAGCATACCTATTGATAATATCGTTTATATTTGTAGCTATTAATTTTATAGTTGATGTGCTCTACACCTTTGTAGATCCAAGAGTGAGGGTGTAGTATGAAATTTTTTAAAAATGAGATGGTAGTAGAGTTTTTTGAAGACAAACTAGCGGTTGGTGGATTGGTTATATTTTTAATTTTATCTGTTTTTGCACTTTTTCCCTCACTCTTTTCATATCAAAACCCTTATGATTTGACTCAACTATTTTTAGAAAATAGTTTTCAGCCTCCAAATCATAACTTTTGGTTAGGAACGGATGAGCAAGGGAGAGATGTATTTTCAGCTATGATATATGGTTTGAGAATTTCACTCTATGTTGGTCTAGCAAGTACAGTTTTGTCTGTTATTATAGGCTATACTTTAGGTTTAATTTCTGGGTATTATGGTGGATGGATAGATACGATTATCATGAGAATTGCAGATATACAACTCTCTTTTCCCGCTATCTTGATAGCTCTTATCATCATGGCACTCTGGGGGGAGGGAATAGGAAAGATAGTTATAGCCATCACGATAGTAAACTGGGTATATTATGCAAGGACGGCAAGAGGTGTTGTGCTTTCTGAAAAAGAGAAGGATTATGCCCAATCGGCAAAGGCACTAGGAATGAGTAATTTTGGTATAATATTTGGTGAAATTCTGCCAAATACCACTGCTCCTATCATAGTCATCGCAACAGTAAGAATTGCAAATGCTATCATACTAGAAGCCACACTTAGCTTCTTGGGATTGGGTGTTCCTATCACTCAACCATCGTTAGGTTCTTTGATCGCAAATGGTTATCAAGTGCTTTTTAGTGGTTATTGGTGGGCTTCAGTGTATCCGGGTATTTTGTTGATGGTGCTTATCATATCTATCAACCTAATAGGAGATAGAATGAGAGATGTAATGAATCCGAGGTTAAAAAGATAATGGCACTATTAGAAGTTAAAAATTTAAAGACATATTTTTTCACTAGAAACGGTGTAGTGAAATCGGTTGACGGTACAAGTTTTTCTATAGAAAAAGGTGAAATACTAGGAATTGTCGGTGAGAGCGGTGCAGGAAAATCTATCACGGGTTTTTCTATTTTAGGTTTGATTGATCCTCCCGGAGAGATTGTAGAGGGTGAGATAAATTTTGATGGAAGAGATTTGGTTAAACTCTCCCAAGAAGAGCTCCAAAAGATAAGAGGAGATGAAATCTCTATGATTTTTCAAGATCCTCAAACTTCGCTAAACCCAGTCATCACCATAGGTGAGCAGTTGATGGAAGCTATACTTTATCATAAAAAAGGTGTGTCAAAAAAAGATGCATACAATACCTGTGTTGAGATACTTAAAACCGTAGGATTACCGGCAGCCCAAAAGAGGATGAAGAGCTATCCTCATCAATTATCAGGTGGTATGAAACAAAGAGTTGTAATCGCTATGGCACTTTTAAACAACCCAAAGCTTCTTATCGCAGATGAGCCTACAACGGCACTTGATGTGACTATTCAGGCACAGATACTCTACTTGATGAAAAAACTCTCCAAAGAGTTTCACTCGGCACTGATCTTAATCACACACGATATAGCCGTAGTTTCACAACTTTGTGATAAGATAGCCGTTATGTATGCAGGCAGAATTGTAGAGTATGGCAAGAAAGAAGATGTTATCTTCAATCCCCTTCACCCCTATACGAAAGGCTTGATAGAGTGTTTGCCAAAGCTAAATGATGATAAAAAAAGACTCTATCAGATACCAGGCATCATGCCTTCACTTTTAGGGCTTCCAAAGGGATGTTATTTTAAAGATAGATGTGAATTTGCAGATGAGCAGTGTGATGTCTATCCACCTCAGCAAGAGATTGATAAAAGGATTGTATTTTGTCACAAAGTGAAGTAAAACTTTTAGAAGTAAAAGATATAGAGAAAATTTTTAGTGTTAAAGTAGGTACTTTTGAAAAAAAAGATTTACATGCACTAAACAAGGTAAATTTTAATATTTACAAAGGGAAAACTCTCTCTTTGGTTGGCGAGAGCGGTTGTGGTAAAACAACAGTAGGAAAAGTGATACTAGGACTCTATCAGGCAACCGACGGTAAAGTTATATTTAGAGATAAAGATATAGCAAAATTGGAACCAAGCAGAAGAGGTGATATACAAAAAGATATACAGATGATTTTTCAAGATCCTTACTCTTCGCTAAATCCAAGAAAAAAGATAAAAACTATACTCGAACAACCTCTTAAAATTCATACAAATTTAACAAAAAAAGAGAGAAAAGAGACGATTCTATCTCTTTGTGATGATGTGGGCATCGACTATAGCTATCTTGAACGATATCCTCACCAATTCTCAGGAGGGCAGCGGCAGAGAATCGCAATAGCAAGAGCTATGATACTAAAACCAGAACTCATACTAGCAGATGAGCCCATCTCTGCACTAGATGTATCTATACAAGCTCAAATCTTAAATCTTATGATGGATTTGCAAGAGAAGTTTCACTCAACAATGCTTTTTATCACCCATGATATAAGTGTAGTTAAGCATATAAGCGACTATATAGCTGTGATGTATCTAGGTGAGATAGTTGAGTATGCCAGCAAACAAGAGCTTTTCAAAGAGCCAAAACACCCATATACCAAGATGCTCTTTTCTACAGTGCCAGATATTCATACACCTCTTGCAACCGAGAGTGTGCTAAAAACAGGTGAAATCCAAAGCCCGATAGATTTGCCAAAAGGTTGCTTTTTTCAAAACAGATGTATATATAAAGAGGATAGTTGCACCATGAGTCACCCCGAATTAGTAGATAGTGGAAACCAACACTTAGTAAGGTGTCCCATAGTGTTAAAACAGCAAACGATAGACTAGATATAATCTCTACATGTAGGAAAAATATGGCAACTATATTATTTGATTTGGACGGTACTCTCATAGACTCTACCGAGGCTATTTTAGAGAGTTTTGAACAGAGTTTTAAAAATTTTGGTATAAAAACCCCAGATGATGAAGTCATAAAATCCCTCATCGGATACCCACTTGATATCATGTATGCAAAACTTGGTGTCCAAGCACAAAATATTGATGAAATCATAGGTGCATACAAGAGACACTATCGAAAAGTCTCACGAGAAAAAACTACACTTTTACCTTATGCAAAAGAGGCTATGGAAGAAGCAAGTAGATTTGCAACTCTAGGTATAGTGACTACAAAAACCAAAAGATACTCCATAGAATTATTGGAGTATATGGACATAATGAAATACTTTAAAGCTCTTATAGGGAGGGAGGATGTGACAAATCCTAAGCCTCACCCCGAACCCATACTAAAAGCACTCTCTTTATTGAGTGCAGATAAAAATAGTACATGGATGGTAGGTGATACTGTTATGGATCTCAAAAGTGCAAAGAGTGCAGAGATAAAAAGTGTTGGTGTGACTTGTGGCTATGGAGAGAAAAAAGAGCTTGAGAGTTTGAGTCAGAATGTATTTGCAAACTCTTTTGATGCTGTGAAATTTATTAGTGGAGCAATAAACTAATCTTTCTTATAAAATTGTCATACTATTGTGCTACTATTTCTCCTGTAATATGCAAAAATAAAATTATTTATTTAATACATATACAAATAAATAATTTAATATAATTTATAATATCATTACACATTAATAGATTATTAAGAGAATGCTAAGTACAATAAGTAAAATCTTAAAGATAAAAAGTAAAATAAAAACTTAATAAAGGGGATAGAATATGGCAAAAGTCATGAAAACTATGGATGGAAATGAAGCTGCAGCTTACTCAGCGTATGCTTTTACAGAAGTTGCGGGTATATATCCGATAACACCTTCTTCTCCAATGGCAGAACACACCGATATGTGGGCTAGCAAGGGTAAAAAGAATCTGTTTGGTATGCCTGTAAAATTGGTTGAAATGCAGAGTGAAGCTGGTGCTGCCGGAGCTGTTCATGGTTCACTTCAATCAGGTGCATTAACTACAACTTATACAGCTTCTCAGGGACTGTTGCTTAAAATACCAAATATGTATAAGATGGCAGGGCAACTTTTGCCGGCAGTCATACATGTAGCTGCGAGATCTCTAGCAACTCACGCATTATCTATTTTTGGAGATCATCAAGATATATATGCAACAAGACAGACAGGATTTGCACTTTTGGCCTCGGGTTCAGTTCAAGAAGCTATGGATCTAGCAGGTGTTGCACATCTTTCGGCCATAAGAGGGAGAGTTCCATTTTTGCACTTTTTTGATGGTTTTAGAACTTCACATGAGATTCAAAAAATAGAGGTTATGGATTATGCTGTTTGGGATAGACTTTTAGATAAGGATGCAGTTGCTAAATTTAGAGCAGAAGCTCTAAGTCCAGAAGACCCAAAAACAAGAGGTACTGCACAAAATGACGATATATATTTTCAAGGCAGAGAAGCACAAAACAAGTTTTATGATGCACTTCCTGATGTAGTGGCTGATTATATGGCTGAGATTTCAAAAGAGACAGGTAGAGATTATAAGCCATTTACTTACTATGGAGATCCTGAAGCTACTAGGGTTATCGTAGCTATGGGTTCTGTTACGGAGACTATCAAAGAGACAGTTGATCACTTAAGAGCAAAAGGTGAAAAAGTTGGTCTAGTTGTTGTGCATCTTTACCGTCCATTTAGTCTAAAATACTTCTTCGATGTAGTGCCTGAGACTGCAGAAAAAATAGCAGTACTTGATCGTACAAAAGAGCCAGGAAGTATAGGAGAGCCACTATTTCTAGATATTCAAGCAGCATACTATAGAAAGAAAAATGCTCCAATTATAGTTGGTGGTAGATACGGTTTATCTTCAAAAGATACAAATCCTGCGCAGATCATAGCAGTCTTTGAAAATCTTGAAGCAGCTGAGCCAAAGAGTGATTTTACTATTGGAATTATTGATGATGTTACATTTAAGTCATTGCCTCTTGGAGAAAATATCTCATTAGGCGGAGAAGGTGTAAAAGAGTGTCTATTTTATGGAATTGGTGCCGATGGTACAGTGGGTGCAAATAAAAACTCTGTTAAAATTATAGGTGACAAGACAGACCTTTATGCTCAAGCATATTTTGCGTATGACTCTAAAAAATCGGGTGGTTATACAAGAAGTCACTTAAGATTTGGACCAAACCCAATTCGTTCAACTTACTTAGTAACAAGACCTGATTTTGTGGCTTGTTCAGTCGCAGCATATATGGATGTCTATGATATGATAGGTGGATTAAAAGATGGCGGTACATTTTTACTCAACTCTATCTGGGATGCGAAAGAGACTGCTAAGAGAGTACCAAATAAATTCAAAAAAACATTAGCCCAAAAACACGCCAAATTTTATGTTATAAATGCTACAAAGATAGCCAGAGATATTGGACTCGGTAGTAGAACAAACACTATCATGCAAGCTGCTTTCTTTAAGCTAGCAGACATCATAGAGTTTGAAAAAGCAAAAGAGTTTATGAAAGAGTTTGCTCACAAATCATATATTAAAAAAGGTGAGTATATTGTAGAGATGAACTATAAAGCTATAGATAGCGGAGAAGCTGGACTTGAAGAAGTAGAAGTTGATCCTGCATGGGCAAATTTGGGTGATGAGATTTCACTTGCTGTTCCTGAAAAATATCCAGGAGATAAATTTATAGAATCAATTTGTAAGCCGATGAATAAAGCGCTTGGTGATGAACTTCCTGTCTCTGTATTTATGGAACATGTAGATGGTTCAGCAGAAAATGGTTCAACTGCACATGAGAAAAGAGGTGTGGCTACAATGGTTCCAACATGGAATGAAGATACTTGTATCCAGTGCAACCAATGCTCATTTGTCTGTCCACACTCAGTTATCAGACCATTTTTGATAAACGACGAAGAGTTAGAAAATGCACCTGAGGGAGTTAAGAATCATGTTCTTGATGCCAAAGGCAAAGAGTTAAAAGGTAAAGGATTAAAATACAAAATCCAAGTCTCTACACTTGATTGTACAGGATGTGAACTTTGTGCAGAAATTTGTCCTACAAAAGATAAATCTCTTGTGATGGTTCCGATAGATCAAGAGTTAGATAACAATGAGCAAGAAAATGCTGATTATCTCTTCCAAAAAGTAACATATAAAGATGATTTTGTTAAGAAAACAACTGTTAAAGGCTCGCAATTTGCCAAACCATTGTTTGAATTTCATGGTGCATGTCCAGGATGTGGTGAAACTCCATATATATCTTTAGCAACTCAGCTTTACGGTGAACATATGATGATAGCAAATGCAACAGGATGTTCTTCTATCTATGGTGGCTCAATGCCTTCAACTCCATATACTATAAATGATGAAGGTCATGGACCTGCATGGGCTAACTCACTATTTGAGGATAATGCCGAATTTGGTATGGGTATGCATATAGCCAATGAAACTATAAGAAATAGAGCAGCAAATATCATGGCAAACTCTATGGATGAAGTTCCAAATGCCCTAGTTGCACTATATAAAGATTTCTTAGAGTATAAAGATGACAGAGTAAAAACAGCCGAGATAAGAGATAGAATGGTACCATTATTAGAAGAAAACCTTGATATTCCTAGTGTCGCAGAGCTTTATAAAATAAGAAGATACATAGCTAAAAAATCACAATGGATTATCGGTGGAGACGGCTGGGCTTACGATATTGGCTACGGTGGACTTGACCATGTAAGTGCAAGTGGTGAAGATGTAAATATCTTGGTAGTCGATACAGAGGTTTACTCAAATACCGGTGGACAAAGTTCAAAGGCCTCTCGTACAGGTTCGGTTGCAGAATTTACAGCTACCGGTAAACCTGTTATGAAGAAAGATTTAGGTCAGATAGCTATAACATATGGTAATATATATGTAGCAAGCATCAACTCAAATGCTTCTCAATCGCATACACTAAAAGTGATGAAAGATGCTGAAGATTTCCCAGGAGTTTCAGTTATCATCGCTTATTCTCCATGTATTGCTCATGGTGTAAAAGGTGGAATGGGACAATCCGGTAAACAAGCAGCTCTTGCTACGACTTGTGGTTATTGGCCAACTTATACATATGATCCAAGGCTTATGAAAGAGGGTAAGAGTCCTATGAAATTAGCTTGTAAAGAGCCTGATTGGGATAGATATGAAGAGTTCTTACTACATGAAGTAAGATATAATGCTTTGAAGAAATCAAATCCTGACCATGCACAAGAGTTATATGAGAAAAATAAAAGAGATGCACAATTTAGATGGAGACAACTAAAGAGATTGGCAGATGGAGACTACTCTAACGAAGTAGAGTAGATATTGACTTAGCGGAGAGTTTAACTCTCCGCTAAACTTTTTTATAAACCTAAAGCTTTTTCCACTTCAGCATTGCTTTTTACAGCGTTTGCACTTTCGTGTATAACAGTTGGAAGACAAGCAGTACATACAAATACCTCTTCATTACCACAAATAGCTTTCACATATACTCTCTTTTGACCGTCATTACTTGGTTTTAAACAAACATTACAGACTTGAACACCATTTTTTTCCATTTTTCATCCTTAAAATAAATTTTTCACTCGATATTATAGTTAAAATTTATAAATTTCAGATAAGTTTTTTAAATTTAGTTATAATTGCTATTAAAGGAGAGATTTTGAAAAAAATATTTTTACTTTTATCTGTCATTGCAGCATTTAGCATTTTACTAAATGCTGATATAAGATCAAACACTAGTTCTTCATCCATATTTAGACTTCATATCTTACATGTGAATGATACACACTCTCATGTTGACCCTACAAAAATAAGTGTAAAATTTCAAGGAATTAAAACTTATGTCTATACAGGTGGTTATGCGAAACTTGCAAAGTATCTGAATGATGAAAAGAAGATTGATTCTCATGTGCTAACACTACATGCAGGAGATGTGGTGCAGGGAACTCTGTATTATAACCTTTTTGGTGGAGAGGTGGGTGTAAGAGCATTTAATAAGATGCATATAGATGCTTATGTTTTAGGAAATCATGCCTTTGACAGGGGTGAAAAAAATCTTGAAGAAAATTTTGTCTCAAAAGTCGATGCACCGGTTTTGAGTGCAAATACGATAGTGAGTGATAAAGACAAGGCTCTAAAACATGCTATAAAACCATATATCATAAAAGTAATCGATGGCAAAAAAATAGCGATAATAGGTCTAAGTGTTGACTCATCAAAGCTTTCAAGCCCGGGACCCACTATCTCTTTTGCAAACTATCTTGATGTTGCCAAAAAGATGGTAGAGAGAGTCAAAAAAGTTGAAGGTGTCAATAAAATCATAGCACTTACCCATTTAGGCTATGATACAGATAAAGTTTTAGCTAGCAGTGTTCCAGATATCGATATTATTGTTGGAGGACACTCTCATACACTTATAGGCGATTTCTCAAATCTTGGCTTACATTCTGCCGGAAACTATCCAACGGTTATATCTCACAATGGCACAAAAACACTAATTGTTACAGCTTGGAAATGGGAAAAAGTAGTGGGCAATCTAAATGTCATATTTGACAAAGATGGGAGAGTTATAAGATACTATGGAACTCCCGTGATGCTTTTAAGTGATAAATTTTTAAGAAAAGATGCTCATTGGAAAAAAACAGAGGTTAATGCTTCGGAAAAAATTAAGATAGAAGATATGATCTCTAGTATGCCAAATATTAAAATACAAAAACCTCAAATTGATGTAGAAAATCTTATAAAGCGCTATAAACCGAAAGTTCAAGAGTTGATGAAAAGTGTAATAGGAAGAGCAACTATCAATCTGACAAATGAAAGATTGCCTAGAGCAACAGTTGATGAAAGCGGACAAATACTGAAACAAGGTTCTCTTATAGCACCAATAGTAGCTAAAGCTATGTATCTAAAAGCAAAAAAGATTGCCAGAGTAGATTTCGCCATGCAAAATGCAGGAGGTATCAGGGTTGCGATACCACAAGGGGATGTAAGCGTGGGTGAAATTATGCAAATGTTGCCATTTGGAAATAGACTTGTAATATTGAGTATGAGTGGAAAAGATATCAAAGATATGTTTGAACAAGCAATACAAAGATCCTATATAAAAAAGAGTAATACAGGGGCATTTCCATATCTAGCAAATGCTAAGCTAGTGATAGACTACAAAAAGTCACCAGGTAAACGAGTGAGAGAGTTTAAAATAAAAAAAGATGGTTTTTGGATTGATTTAAGAAGAGATGAAATTTATCGTATAGCAACAAATTCATATATAGCAAACGGAGGTGATTATTATACTCAAATGAGCGCAAAGGCATTAAATAAATATGACACAGGATTTGTCTGCTCTGATCTATTTATCAATTATACAAAGAGAGTGAAAGTCTTATCTCCTGCTTCTAGCGGGGATTGATATTTGTTGAATTTGGGTATAATTATTACTCCACCAACAAACTAGCTCAACTTTTGATGTAGTTTGTTGGTGGAGTAATAAGTGTCTGACCACAATAAATGGCATATTTTATGCCATTTATTGTGGTCAGACACTTAGAAAGAAATAAAAGGAAAATATTATGCCATTGTTAGATAGTTTTATGGTTGATCATACAAAGATGCCCGCACCCGCAGTTAGAGTTGCCAAAAATATGAAAACTCCATCAGGAGATGATATCACAGTTTTTGATCTTCGTTTTTGCAGACCAAACAAAGAGATGCTGAGCGAAAAAGGTATCCATACGCTAGAGCATCTGTTTGCAGGTTTTATGAGAGAGCATTTAAACAATGATAAAGTAGAGATTATAGATATATCTCCCATGGGTTGTCGCACGGGCTTTTATATGAGTCTCTTAGGAACACCAAAAGAGCAAGAAGTCGCAAAAGCATGGAAAAAATCTATGGAAGACATACTAAAGGTAAAATCACAAGAAGATATACCAGAACTCAACAAATACCAGTGCGGCTCATACATGATGCACTCCCTAAAAGAGGCAAAAGAGATAGCTCAAAAAATCATAGACCAAGATATAGGCGTGATGAGCAACGAAGAGTTGGCATTAGATTTGTCTAAACTCTAGTTTTTTTCCAAAACCCAGGGTATTATCTGTAAATTTAATATACTCTATATCGATTTGCCATAGTTTTGGATTTAGGGCTATGGCATAAGGGTATCTTTTTAGGTAGGCACTCTTTTCACTCTCTTTTGCCTTATTCCAAGTGCCATTAAATTGTATGCCTTGAATTTTGCCTATCTGTTTAGTCTCTAGGTGGATTGTGCCTGATATTTTTGGATTTTTTTTTGCGAGCTCTACATGTAGAGTATCTTGATTTGAAGCTACTATAAATCTAGGCGGATTTTGCAAAAAGATATAGAAGCAACTGATGCTGTGAATTTTATCTTTAGCAAAAAAAGAGCATGAGAGAACATGGTGTTTTTGGATAAAGTTGACTATCTTTTTATCCACTGATGCTCTGTCCCCATGAGATGATAGCAGTTATATTGCTGATTATAAAGTATATAGCTATGCACCATATAAGCAAGATACCGAGTTCTATAAGTAAAAAATTTCTACTTCTAAGCTTGTGTCTAAATACCATGACTCCTAACAAAATTCCAACAATACCTCCGATAAGTGAAAAGAAGTGAAAAGTGAGCTCGGGAACTCTTCTTCTGTTTTTTGTGGAGTTTAATTTGTCTATGCCAAAAAGTATGAGCGAAAAGATATTTATAGAGCCAAAATACCAAATAACTACGGGTATGGAAGGCATAAAAATATTTAAGGCAAATGCACCAAAGGTAAAAAGAAACATAATCAAAATTCTAAAACTATTACAGTACATAAAAACTCCTTACTATATTTTACCATTTTGTAACAAAAAAATGGTATAATCTTCTCTTACATGTACAGGAGAGAAGCAGATGACAAATTTAGATTATATAAAAGAGATGTTTTTATTGCAACAAAAATTAAATGACGAAACAAATGGAATCGGTTGGGAAAATGGATATACCAAGAATGATAAAATTATCAATTGGAAAAGATGTATATATATGGAGTGCGCTGAACTTATAGACAGTTTTAATTGGAAACACTGGAAAGATATAGACAAACCTATAGATTGGGAAAATGCAGTCATTGAGATAGTCGATATTTGGCATTTTGTCATGAGTTTGGTGCTAGAAGACGGAAAGATAAGAAGAGGCAAGGGTATAGATAGAATGGCACGAGATGTGACCGAT
>JALVAU010000079.1 GCA_027011025.1 Campylobacteraceae bacterium
CACGATTTACTTCGTTAGATTTGTTTGAATTACCTATGGGTAGTCCTGCACAAATCTGCCTTGTACTCGCACCGTTCTCTTTTTGCTATTAATTGGTGCTACTTCTGGTTAGGTACTTAAAATTCAAGGCGATACCAAGTGGTATGGTTTTGCCGGCAATCGGAAAGAAAGTTGCACTAAAGCCAAATCAAACTATAGTCTTTTATTGCAAATTAGGATCAAGAAGCTCATTTGTTGCTAGAGATGTAGAGAGGGTTTATGGGTACAAAAATGTAATGTACCTAAAAGGTGGAATCATGGGTTGGATTAAAAATGGTCATGAAATAAGCAATTTTATGGGAGAATTCAAAGGCGTTAAATAGTCTCTTTTTGGGCTCTTGCTTTAAGAGCCTAACTTTTCTATCTTAGCCTATTGTTTGCTACTCTTATCGTTAAAAATATAAATATCGAGATTATTATCATATCAGCTGCAACAGGGGCTGAAAACTTTAGACCAAAATTATTAAATCTATCATATATGAGCACAGGTGCTACCATAGGATGATATGCGATGATAACTACTGCACCAAATTCCCCTAAAGCTCTGCTCCACATCATTAATGCTCCATTAATGATATCACTCTTTGCCATAGGTAGCACTATCGTAAAGAATGCATCAATTTTACTTGCACCTAGTGTTCTTGCTACATATTCATACTTCTCATCAACTTTTCTAAAGCCCTCTTTTGCACCATTTATGAGAAATGGTGCAGATAGAAACATCATGGCACTCATAACACCTGTTGTGGTATCTATAAAACCAAGATGAAAAAAGTTTAAAATATCTCCTACATAGCCACTACTAAATGCCACCAAAAGTGCAATACCTGCGGCTGTATGGGGAACCATCACGGGTATATCAAGAAGTGACTCTATAAAAGATTTACCAAAAAAATCAGACCTAACTATGAGATATGCCAAGGGAATACCGGTAATACAAACAAATAAAACTGCATACAGAGCAACTCTAAGAGTTAAAAATATACTATTGTAAACTGTCGCATCTAAAATAGTTTTACCCATAGTAGTAATCCCCACACTCATAAAAAGTTTTATGAGTGGAATAGTTAAAAAGAGTACTATTATCGAACCTAAAAACATAAATAGAGACAAAAACCACCTATCTTTCATATAATCTCCACATCTTTACTATCTATACACATCAAACAATCCTTGCCCTCTTTTAACTCTAATTTATCAAACATATTTTTTGTAATCTTAGCAAATATCTCTCTATTTTTAACTTTTGCAAAGACTTTATAGTGGTCGGTTATATCTAAAATACTATCTATCCTGCACTCATAACAAAACTCTCTATCATTTTTCTTATATGAAAAGAGAATCCTATTTGGATCAACACTAAAGTATCTATCTCTTCTCTCATCTTTAAAATCAAAAAATGAACCCTTAAATATATTTTTAAAACCTAAAAACTTTGCCACCTCTATGCTTGTCGGTCTATTCAATACATCATTTGCTCTTCCAATCTGCAGAATCTTTCCATCTAGCATCACAGCTATTTTATCTGCTAAAAATGATGCTTCTTTAAAGTTGTGAGTTACATGTATGATAGTCATATCATATCTTTTTATTATGCCCTTTAGAAGTTTCATTATAGAGTTTTTAAAAGTAGGATCAACTGCACTCAAAGGTTCATCTAAAAGCAGAAGTTTTGGTTTTGAGTATATAGCTCTTGCTATCGCGACTCTCTGTTTTTCGCCACCGCTTAGATGAGTTATATCTCTATTTAGAAGCCCTTTAATCTGCAAAAAATCTACCAAATCCAAAAAAAGCTCTTTTTGATTTTTGATTTTTTTATACCTTGAGCTATATTTTATATTTTCCTCTACGCTCATGTTAGGAAAGAGCATAAAATCTTGATAAACAAAGCCAAAATCTCTCTTTTCAGGTTGAAGAGTTGTGATATCCAAGCCGTCTAAATAGACTTTTCCTAAAATATTTCTCTTCAGACCTGCTATGGTTTCAAGTAGCATAGTCTTTCCGCTTCCGGTTTTTCCTAAAATCACAAAATAGGAATTTTTCTTAACCTCAAAAGAGAGTTCACCTAGTGTGAAATCCTCTTTTTTTAAAAGTAAGTTTTCAATTTCTAGCATTATCTTTGCAATATACTAGCATCACCAGTAATAACTGGAGGATTTATAATGCCTTGTCCATTTTTTTTCATAATAGCCTGACCTTTTGGACTCAAAACAAAATTTACAAACTTAAGAGCACCATCTGGATTTGGCGGTAAGTTTCTCTTTTTGTTTTGCACAACTGTTATACCATAAACCATAGGTGAGCCTTTTTTGGTGATATAGCTACCGGGCTTCTTGCCTGTGATTTTAAATGTAACCTGTTTATAGAATTTGCTGTATTTTTTACTCTTTAGACTAACTTGCGGTGGTAAAACTATATATTTTAATCCATGTTGCTTTGCTACTGATTTATAGATATAGAGATAATCATAAGCACCAGCCTCCAAGAGTCCTAACAAATCAGTCTCTTTTGGTCTAACTATCACTTTGTCTCTCTTCTCTTCTCCATTTTGATAACTATCACCATAACCAAGAAGACTATCGTAAAAACCTGGTTTTTTATAGTAAATTTCGGCTAATTTTGTAACTAAAATACTTCTATATCCACAAGGATCTAAATTTGGATTTGAGTGACCTACTTTAACACCCTTTCTTAAAAATATATCTGTCCAGTTTTTTGCATTTATCTCATCTGCATATTTTGATTTTGGAGTGTATGCTATCGCCATCTCATTGGTCACAAACTGTACATTAAACTTTGCAAAATCTGGTATCAGAAGATTATCTATCACCTTGTACGCCGCACTTGCCATCACATCAGCTCTCTTGCCAATATCTATTATCTTTCTAGCGCATGCTCTACTACCTGCTGCCTCCCTAACCACATCATAGCGTGGATATTTTGCCTCAAAAGCTTTTTCTATCTGAGCAAATGGCACAGATAAGCTTCCTGCATGAAATACTACAACCTTCTGTTTTGCAAATCCAAAAGTTACAATCAAACTCAATGCTAAAACAAAACTTCCAAATCTTTTCATAACTATATTCTCCTTTTTAGATATGCTATTTTAGCATATTACTCTTTAAATCCCTACATGTAGAGCACATTTTTATACCATAAAATCTTTACTTATTTAAAATCCCTCTTATTTCTTGGCTTTAAAAATAACTCTTTAAATCTCTGATTTGCAAACTCTTCTATCTCTTTTTGGAGTTGCCTATATTTATCTATATATTCATTTGCAAGTGGCGTTAGCGTTGTACCACTATCAGCTCCTCCACCTTTTTGTGTTATCACCAAAGTATCATCTAAATTACTCTGTAAAAGCTTTATATGAGACCAAGCTTTTTTATAATTCATACCAAGATTTTGAGCCGCTTTAGAGATAGATCCTGTTCTTTTTATCTCTTGCAAAATTTCTGTTTTTCCTTTTCCAAAAAGCAGTTCCTTTTTTTCATTCTCTATCCATGTCTTAGTTTTAAGATAGAGTCTTGTTCTTTTTTTCTCTTTAAAACATCCAAGTTCACAAAAATTTACATCTATATTTTTGACCTCCAATGTCCCTCTTACCGTTTTAAGTCCTACCCCACTAGCTATACTTCTAGCCCTCTGACAGGTAATTTTATTTTCATCATTCAAAAATGGCTTTAATTTCTCATAAACATCTTTAGAGTATTCACCTTTTGTGAGTTTTCCAAATTGTCCAAGTCCACACTCACTGATACGGATACCCATATCTTTAGTCTTTTGTCCAACTTCACCAATCGGTACTTTTGTCTTTGCTGAAATCTTATATGCTTGCGCACAAGTCAGCTTTCCTAATTCATTTAAATTTTCTTTTATTATCTCTTCTATACTAGACATCTATTCTCTCTGGTTTTGTATAAATATTCATCCGCTCACCTCTGACAAATCCCAAAAGTGTCAAATCAAATTTTTTGGCAATCATATAGCCTAGACATGTAGTCGCAGTTCTTGAGGCAAGTATCGGTATTTGGTGCATGACAGCTTTTGCCACCATCTCTGAACTAAGTCGTCCACTAACCATCAAAAAAGCTTTTTTTACATCATATCCTGCCAAAAGAGCTTTTCCTACAGCTTTGTCTATCGTGTTATGCTGAGCGATATCCTCTCCTATAAAAAACTTTTTATCATCAAAGAATAACTTTGCTGTATGTACACATCCTGTCTGCTCATAGAGTGGACACTCTGTATAAAATTGCCCCATCTCTTTTGAAAGCAGTGATGCCGATATACACAAATCATTTTTTATAACCTTTGCTTCTATAGCTTGGGGATCTATGTTTGCAGTCATACTCTTTCCGCATCCACTGATAACTACACCTTCTGCATTTAGCTTATCTATATTTTGCTCATTCACTCTAGATATTATCTCAACTCTCATGCCGTCATTTAAAAGTTCTATCTTTTGGATATCTTTTATATTCTCTATGATATTTTCACTCATAAGATAACCCACAGCCAATGCCTCTTGATCGACAGGGGTTGACATGACGGCACCTATTCGCTTTTTATTTGCAAAAATCTCTAGTTTTATCTCACGAACCAAAGTATCTTCAAATGTAAACTCTTTACTCCCCTTAACTTTTGTGATTTCTACTTTAAATGTCGGCTCCATTAGAATCTCCTGTTGGTATAAATATGCTATTTTTGCATATTTATACCTAAAAAATGGTTAACCCAAGGATATTTCACCCTGGATTAACTCTAAATTTTATCCTCTTTTTTGAGCTTTTTATAAAATGAACTATGCATGTATCGCACCTCATCTTCACTTTTATAACCATCAATCATACTATCTAGTGAGCCCTTAATAGCAAAGAGAGACATATATAGATGAGTGATGAAAAGTGCCGCAACCGCCATACCTAGAAAGTTATGGGTTATAGCAGCTACTCTTATCAAATCAATCTGATCAAGACCAAATCTATCTAGGATAGATAGATGAAAATCTTGAAAATACATCATCGCTCCAGATCCGATCATCACAATTCCACCTAGCATCGCTACCCAGAACCACATCTTTTGACCGGCATTGAATTGACCTGCAGGTACTACAACTTTTTTCTTCGTCAAATAGCCCCCTAGCATCAAAAACCATTTTATATCATCAAATGAAGGCAACATCGGAATCAACCACATCAAAAACATAGGAATAAAAGAGACTATAAAAAGTACTGTTCCTATACTATGTACATATCTAGCAGTCAATACCAAATCACCACCACCAAGCTCTTTTCCAAAAATCATCATAAAACCAGTAGGTATCACCAGCACAAATGCTAAAGCTGCCGCCCAGTGGACTACTCTTTTGAAAATTGAGTAAACAAATATACCTTTACCGCTATGTGCAAACTTTTTTGGACCAATGATGAGATAGTGCAACAAAAACACTACCAAAACACCGACAGTGATACCAAAAAACAGTAACCTAAACCAATGCACTTGAAGGTAAACAAAAAGTTCACCCCAAGTTTGATAATGCAATATATTATCTATCATTTGGGAAGAGACCAACAGATCTCCTCCACTATGAGGTGCCATATCTTTAGATACCAATGGAACTTTGCCTGCTATTTCTCTGGCATATAAACCAAAAAAACCAAGACAAAGCATTAATATTTTTTTCATAGCAACTCCCTAGTTTCCGTAAGCCGTACTCCAGCCATAAGGTGCACTCTGTACCCCTTTTCCTCTTGACATAACTCTCTTACGATATATCTTGGAAACTTCTTGTTCATCTCCAACAATAAGAGCTTTTGTGGAGCACATAGCGGCACACGCAGGCACTTTTCCTTCTGCTATACGATCTTGTCCGTACAACTCTCGCTCTTTTGCACTATTTGTCTCTTCAGGACCACCCGCACACATAGTACACTTATCCATAACGCCTCTTGTACCAAATGCTCCATCCTTTGGAAACTGTGGAGCCCCAAAAGGACAAGCATATAGACAGTATCCACAACCTATGCAAATCTCTTTGTCATGAAGCACGATACCATCTTCTCTGATATAGAAACAATCCACCGGACAAACTTGCTCACATGGAGCATCTGTACAGTGCATACAGGCAACAGAGACTGAAAACTCTTTGCCCTCAATTCCATCATTTAGAGTTACAACTTTTCTTCTGCTTATACCAACAGGAAGCTCATGAGCCTCGGCACAAGCAACGGAACAGCCATTACACTCTATACATCTCTCTTCGTCACAATAAAATTTCATTCTAGCATAACTCATCTCTCACCCCCTACGCTTTTTCTACGCGGCATAATCCGCCTTTAGTTTCAGGAATCTGAGTGATGATGTCATAACCATAGTTAGTGACAGTATTTGCACTCTCACCAACAGCATAAGGTTTTGTTCCCTCAGGATAATTTCCTGTTCTATCTTCACCCTGGAAAAATCCAGCAAAGTGAAATGGGATAAATACCCTATCTTCACCAACGCTATAAGAGTAGTGAGCTTTGACTTTTATCTTTGTGCCCTCCGGTGAATGTATCCACATCATATCTCCATCTCTTATACCGTGATTTGCGGCTAAATTTGGATTTATATCGCAGAACATTTCAGGAGTAAGAGCTGCTAAGTATTTACTAGCTCTATTTTCCACACCCGCACCATTTAGATTTACAAGCCTTCCTGTCACCAAGTTGATTGGGAATTTTTTACTCCAATCCTCTTTGTTTTGAACACTTGCATATCTTGTATCAACTCTATAGTGATTTGGCTTATCTTTGTAAGTAGGATACTTTTTAACCAAATCTTCTCTTGGAGAATGGAGTGGCTCCCTGTGCATAGGGATTTGATCAGGAAATGTCCATACTTTTGCTCTAGCTTTTGCATTTCCATAAGGGGCAATTCCAAACTCCATACATTTTGCAGCGATGATACCGCTAGTATCTACTTTCCAATTCTTACCTATTTTTTTCTTCTCATCTTCACTTAGTTTGATACCTAGAACTTTTTCTATATTTTTGGCTGTTATCTCAGGGTATCCACCTTCTACTTTTGCATCTTTTATGCCGACACCTGCTAACTGGCTCACTCCATCATGAACCAAGCCAAATCTATTTCTAAAGCCCATACCACCCTCTTTTACAGGTCTGTGGACATCATACAATACAGGACTTCCACAGTGACTCTCAGTCCAACATGGCCAAGGCAAGCCATAGTATTCACCTTTCATAGGTCCTATACCTCTCATACTGACCTGATCAAATAGATGCCAATTTTCTTGGTGTTTTTTGAGTCTTTTTGATGTCCAGCCAGTTAAGCCGATAGTCTTGATGATTCTTGCTATCTCATCAGTTGCATCTTCTGGAAATTTGAAACTTTTTTTATTCTCTTTAATCAACATTCCCTTTGTAAACTGATCATAAAAACCTAACCTTTTAGCAAGTTCAAACATAATATCATGATCGGTCTTGCTCTCGTACATAGGCTTAACTACTTCGCTTCTCCATTGAGCTGAACGATTAGTGGCAGTTACAGAACCGCTTGTCTCAAATTGTGTAGCAGCAGGAAGTATAAATACATCATCTTTCTTATCAGTCAAAATAGCCGCTTCATTGACAAATGGATCAGCCAATACTATCAAATCAAGTGCGTCTAAAGCCTCTTTTACTTTTGCTTGCTGAGATATAGAAGTGATACCGTTACCCATAACAAATAGAGCTTTTAGGTTTGTTCCTCCATTGTGAATTTTATCTTCACCGGCTTTGCCTGCCAATACTCCGGCATACCAACGAGCTAGAGTAAAACCTTTTTTGCTCATCCATTTTTTATCCTTAAATCTACCTGCAAGCCACTCATAATCAACTCCCCAACTCTTGGCAAAGTACTTCCAAGAACCGGCACTTAGTCCATAATATCCAGGAAGCGTGTGAGAGAGACAACACATATCAGTAGCACCTTGAACATTGTCATGTCCTCTTAGGATGTTACATCCGCCACCCTCTTCACCCATATTTCCAAGTGCAAGTTGAAGAATTGGAGCCATACGGGTATTTGACGAACCTATACTGTGTTGAGTGAGTCCCATCGCCCAAATTAGAGTACCCGGAGTAGATTTTGCATATGCACGAGTGATTTGTATCAATAAATCTTCACTTACGCCGGTTACATTTGCTGTTAGTGATGGAGTCCATTTTTTTGCCTCTTTCATCACATCTTCCATTCCATAAACTCTTTGGTCTATAAAATCTTTTTTATGCCATCCATTTTTAAAGATGATATGTAGCATACCATACATAAATGGTATATCGGTTCCTGGTCTGATTTGAGCAAAAAGATCCGCTTTTGCAGCTGTTTTTGTAAATCTTGGATCTACGACTATAAGCTGAGCGTTGTTTCTCTCTTTTGCCATCAAAAAGTGCCTAAAGCCAACAGGATGATTCACTGCCGGGTTTGCACCGAAAATTATAATTGCTTTTGCGTTTTGGATATCTCCAAGTGAGTTAGTCATAGCGCCATAACCCCATGTATTCGCCACACCGGCGACTGTTGCACTATGTCAAATTCGAGCTTGGTGATCTATATTATTCGTTCCAAACATTGCAGCAAACTTTCTAAAATAGTAAGCTTGCTCTGTACTCATCTTTGCTGATCCTAAAAATATAGCACTATCAGGACCACTGGTTTTTCTTAAATCACCCAATTTTTTGGCGATTTTATCGAGTGCAGTATCCCAACTGATACGCTTCCATGCTCCGCCCTCTTTTACCATTGGGTATTTAACTCTGACTTTAGACCTAACCATATCTATCATGTCAGCACCTTTACAGCAGTGACCTCCAAGACTGATAGGATGGTCTGTAGCCACCTCTTGTCTCACCCAAACACCGTTTTGAACCTCAGCTATGATACCACAACCAACTGAACACGCAGTACAGATTGTCTTAACAAGCTTAGATCCAGGATATGGGTTTTTAACCTCTTCATCCGTAGCTGCCCTTGTAACATTTCCTCCGGCAATCGCACCGGTTGCACCAAATGCACCTGCTATTGCTGCCATTTTAAGAAATGATCTACGACCCACTTTGGTCGTAAGGGCTTTTTGAGTTATTTCACTCACATTAGCCTCCTAAATTTAGAGTGCATTACGATAATACTCGTCCCACACCTTTGTTTTCTTGTAGAGAATCTCTTTTTTCTTAGATTTTCCTACAACAACACCGCCCGAACTGTATGCTTCTTTAGCATTTGCTGCAACCACACCAACTGCAGTAACAGCACCAGCGACTGCTGCTTTTTTCAAAAAGCTACGCCTTGCCTCTTTCATACAATCCTCCTTGTATTGGATTTAATCTCCTAAAAGATTAGAAAAGACAGCTTTACAATCTTTTCTAATCTTTCAAATACCTACAAAAAGGTAAAATCTTCAGTGTTTTTTTAAATAAGTTTCAAAGAGGCTCAGACCAACGGGAGGATTTGCCTCTTTGAAACTTATTTAAAAAAACACGATAAAAGGTACGCTACAACCTCTTAGAACAACTTCTGCCATCTTTAAAAATCTGTATCAAATTAAATACTATAAAAAGCAGATAAGTCATAAGACTTGGCACTTTAAAGTTACCTCTACTGTTAACCAAAATTTTCTCTTATAAAGTTTTATATCTATGTCACTTCTTTTATCGTAATCTTTCTAGCATATTCAAAAGAGACAAATCCTCCCGTTGGTCTGAGTCTCTTTTGAATATGCTAGAAAGATTACTAAAGATTTTACCTCTTATTTTATTGCGACTTCATCTGCATCTACAAAATCATCATCATTCTCTAGCGAACAACTTTTTACTAGTGCATCTGCACTTCTCTCTATCCTATTTTTTGCTCTTCTTTGGGCTTCTACATCAGCTATAAAACCGCAACTCTCCTCTTGGACTCTTGCTTTTTTCTCTTTTTGTTTTGGCTTAGATACCTGAAAATAAAGTCTTTCAAACTCTAAAAATGAGTTTAGCAGTATTGCTACTTCTTTGTAGGCAACTGCATTTTTATTGGTATATAAATTTTGAATGAACTCATCTAAAAATTCATTTAAAACCTCTTTAAAGAGACAGTGTTGAAGATTATCATATTCATCTTCTCCTTTGATAATCAGCTCTATAAGCTCATGCATAAATGTAACCAAAAAACCTATACTGTCTTCGCTCTCTTTGTAGTGATCTTCATCCCTTCTGATTTTTGTTTTTGCTAAAAAGTTTTTAACCTCTACAAGTTTTTTCCCACTCTCAAAACCTTCATCATAATATGAAGCAGTAGTTCGAACTATATCTCCGCTTGGAACATTAAATATCAAATCATACTCGTCGCTTAGTGAATCATTGCCCTTATTGTCAATAAAAAACTTTAACTCAACACAAGCATCACGAGAGGCATCATCTATAGGATTTTCTATAAAAACTGCCAAAATTTCACTCACTCCATCAAATCTTTTTTCGTCTTCACTAAACACAAAAAGTTTACTAAACAATCCATAATATAGTGACCTTGCAGGGTTTACTGACGCTTTATCAATGTCCATTATTTTTTCCTTTTAGATATGGGTACCTCTAACAACCCCATATATGCATTCATAGTTACTTTCGGCTTGCAATCCGCACAACAGTAGAGTGCTCTTATGCGCTCCTTGTCATCACCAAATACCGGTATCATCATCGCTGCAATTTTCTCTATGGATTTTTTGGTAGCAAAACCCACTCCACACTCCACGCACTTAAATATCTCATCTTTTGCCATTATATTTTGCTTAAAATAATCAGGCTTCAGACTAAGTTCGTCATAAACAACACTCAAACAATCCTTTTCCGGGCAACTAGGTTCACAATAGCCACAATTTGTACAAATTGAAGGATTAAATCTAAGAGTATTATCTTCAGGATGTGCAGTCAATGCCCTAACATTACAAGCTCCAACACAGCTAAGACAGAGCGTACAATTTTCTTGGTTTATAGTGATATTTCCATAATGTATATGTTCGCCTGTTTTTACTATACCCAAATCATCTTCACCTACTAAATGGGCAAGTCTCGCTGAAAATATCTCTCTCTTTCTTAAGTCACTCTCATTTATGCCATATTTTGCCTCACCAAATGTATCTGTTTTTACAAGTGCTAACTCTAATTCTCTCTTATTTTTTGCTATGAAAATAGCCTGCTTGTTATATTTTCTTCTAAAAATCTCATTTATCAAAGCTATGGCATCACCAGAGCCTTTTGAGATGAAATCACTATAAAAGATGACAGATTTTCCACTTGTCTGCAAAAGTGATATATAGTGTGCTTCATGCAAGAATTTTTCACCCTCTATAGCAAGAGGCAATACACCCTTTGGGAGATCTACATGTAGAGACTCCAAATTCATCTTTCGAGGAATTATCAATGCTACTTTATCTCTATAAAACTCTTTTATCTCACTAAATGCGGTGCGCGGCATTTGTGTATAGTCAAGC
>JALVAU010000080.1 GCA_027011025.1 Campylobacteraceae bacterium
ATATGCTTCACTCAAATCCTCAGAAAACTCTTTTTTTGCATCTAAAAACTCTTTTTGGGATAGCAGATCAAACTCCTCTATCTCTGCTATAAGCTCATCATAAATCTTAAGGAACAACTCATGCTGTTCTATAATCTTTACACATATACTGTTTAACTCTTTTTTTATAGCATACTCTTTTGACTCTATCGCTCTTGGTTGAATTTCTTGCTTTATAAAATCTATCACCTGTTGTATATTTGATTTTTTTGCCAACTCTATATTTTTACTCAAATCACTGTTTGCTATATCATTTATAGTTTTATAATACTCTTTATATCTAAGGTTGACAATATCGGCATTATCCTCTTGGAGACTATTTTCAAGCTCTACATGTAGAGACTTTGTAAACTCATCTAAAGCTTCATTCATCAGCACTATTTTATCACTACTTCTTGATTTTAGAGCCTCTTTAGCTGAAATTGCCACTACTTTACTAAAAAATTCTTTGAAGTTTTTCTCTATGTATGTGATACTCTGTCTTATCTCATCTTGACTAAACTTATCTTTTTGATTCAGTACACACAATGATTTATGCTTATATCTATCAAAGTACTTTCTTAGCACCCTCTGCTCACTCATCTTTCCTGCATTGTCTATGAGTGTAAGCCAGATTATTCCATCAACTTCATTTAGTACCTTAACAGTCGTCTGTGTATCACTAGAGGCTAGAGAATTTAGTCCGGGAGTGTCAACAAAAACTATATCTTTTAGCATATTTAGAGGCGAGTAGAGCGTCAGATACTCTATATCCTCCACCCCTTTTCTCTGATCCGTAAATCTATTTATATGCTCTATATCGTGATACTCATCTCTGCCATCTTTGTACTTGACTTTTATCTTTAAATCATCGCCATATCTTATATAGTTTACTTTTGATGTGACAGGTGTTATGCCTGTTGGGAGTATATTTTTTGCTAGCAGAGCATTTAGAAAAGTTGATTTTCCGCTTGAAAACTGCCCGGTTATCGCTACCTTCATAGGCTCTTGTGCTCTGATTTTTAGCCTATCTAATGCTTGCTTCAAGGAGATAGATGCAGAGAGCCTATCATCAAGCAGGATATATCTTGCTTTTTTGACAACCCCTACCAGGGTTTCGTCAAACTCTGGAATTTCATTTAGATACCTTTTCTTGTATGCTGATATAAAATCTTCAAATAGACTCATGATAAATTTTCCAACTCATTTTTTACCGTGTTGATGGCATCTTTTTTTCTGCGTATCATTGCTAATCTTTGCTCTTTGTCTTGGCTTGATTGTTTTATATCTTCTATGCTTTTTTTAAATAACCTATCTTGTATCTCACTCTTCTCTTTTATTTCACCAATTTTTTTATCACTGATATCTATAAAACTTCTCAACAGTTTTTCATCTATATCTTTAAGCTTCTGTTTGAAAAAAATCTCTAATTCATCTACTGTTTTTTGCAACAAAGCATCTAATTGGACATGAAGCTTTTGAGGAGATTTTTTTGCATATAAATTTATCAAATCATATATCTTTTTGAGTAAAACAGAGTGGTTTTGAAAAAAACTAAGAGAGGCAAAATTTTCATCAAAAAACTTTTTAGAGTCAAAATCCGGTGATCCTATACCTGCTATACCCACACTATCTTTAAAACTTGCCTCTATGATCTCAAATGATTTTTGCATTTTTTTTGAAAATTCATACCTATAGTCTCTAACTAAGTCAATCAAACCATCTTTGAGTGCTGTTATGACGATAGTCTCTATTCTCTCTTTTTTTGGTAATTTTTTCTTTTTTCTTAGCTCATAAGTGAGATCATCCATCACTCTTGTTTGAATCACATCTTTTACATAGATCAATCTCTCTTTCATAAACTGATGTAAAATTTTAAAATACCCAAAAAGCTCTCTCTCTTGCACTCTTATGGTTGTCTCGATTTTTGATAAACCCAAAGAGAGTTTTTCTCTTTGTGACAAAAAAGCTCTATACTCTTTTTTTATCTCCAAAGAGCTCTTTCCCAAAAGAGACTCCTCTTGGTTAAAACTATCTAGTGTCGAGAAAATTATGGCTAACAGGTCATTTTTATTACTCTGTATAACTAAATTTGCCTTTTGGCTATTTGCTCCAAACAAAACATCTTGCAGATAATCTTCTACTTCAATAATTCCGCTCTTTTGTAGATCAAAACCTCTCTTTTTTGCCTCATCTTCTCTGTTTGTTCTTAACAACAGAGCCATTTTGCCAGAAAGCGGTATAAACTCTAATTTTTGCATTATAAAATCTAGTTTATATGAACTATTTTGCTCTTGCAACCTCTTTTTTATACTATGTTTTGTGTACTCTAAAACTTCTTGAACCTCTTGGCTTGAAACAGTATCTACTCTTGTTATCACAATTAGGAGTTGAGCTATATTTTGATATAGGATAGAGTCTATGATAAAATCTATATCTTTTTTAGTAGCAGATTGGTTTACATTCATCAAATGTATCATAAGATCACATCTGCTCACATACTCAAGTGTTATCTCTTCTCTTTGTATGATAGGATCGTCCAGCCCGGGAGTATCTACTATCTCAACTCCATCTTTTAAAAATTCTAGATCACTATATAGTTCGACACTTTTTACAAGATTGCACTTTTTGTCTGATTTTTTTGCAGATGTATAGAGACCTAATTTTTCTACCTCTATGGTATCGCTTCTTCCCTCTAGGGTAACATAATCACTTAGCGAATTTCCAAATTTTTCTTTTGTCTCATTTATAAATTTTTCTATACTTCTTATCTCTTTTGCACTCTCTTGTATCTTTTTAAACTCTTTTTCAGTCCAAAAATTTACCTTAGCATAACTCTTCTTTGAGTACCTCAACAGAGTTAAGTTTGCCGTCTCCGGAACAACAGCAGTGCCTAATATCTCTTTTTTCAATAAGGCATTTAGCATGGTTGACTTGCCAGAATTAATAACACCGGTTACTCCGATAGAAAAGCTCTGGTTTGTCAATTTTTTCTCTATATCTTTGAGTTTTTTAAGCAGTTTATCATCTTCTACACATATACGAAGATTTTGTATGGAGGTTTGCAATACATTTATCGCATTTTTATAAAAATTGTCATCTTTTTTTGCAGTTTTTAGATCTATATTTTTTTCTTTAAACTCCTTTTTTCTAATCAACCCTATGAGTCCTATAAGTCTTCTACTTATGTAGTATGTGATAATCCCCTCTTTTCTTAAGATTTCAAAATTTTTTTTAAGAGAAGCACTGAGTTTTAAATCACCAATCTCGATGACAAATTTCAAAACCTCTTTTTGTATCTGCAAAATCAAACATCTATCAATACTCTTGTCTTTAAAAACTCCACCAAAGATGGATTTAAATTCATCTATTTGTATCAGTTTTTCCCAATTTTCATCATTTATGATAAAAATCATAGAGCAACTATCACAAAAATTTTGAAAATCTTCTCTATAATTTACTAAGATTTCATTAAAATCTATATCATAAACATCTTGGACATGATCACTCTTTTCATTCCAACTCAAAAGGAAAAAATCATTTAATATATGCACACATCTGCCTAATAAAAAGTTTTAGTATTATATCAATATTTGAGAGATTTTGGGAGCAAACTTTATCGCTCCCAAAAGTTTTTATCGTAAAGCTACGAGTTTTCTACGCATATATGCGATTTTACTTTGGAGTGGTAAGTGTTTTGGGCAGTTATCTTCACAAGCCAATAGACTCATACATCCAAATACACCGTTATCATCACCTACTAGCTCATAAAAATCCTCATCTGTTCTGTTGTCCTGAGGATCAGCATAAAATCTAGCAACCCTGTTTAGTCCAACAGCACCTACAAAATCAGGTCTCATCAGTTTTGTACCACATGCTGCCACACAGATTCCACACTCTACGCATCTGTCTATCTCAAATACCTCATCGGCTACATCAGGCTCGATTGGTCTCTCAAGCTTAGCAAAATCCGGTTCTTCATTTGTATGAATCCAACTCTCTACTCTCTTGCTCATGCCTTCCATCCACTCTCCTGTATTTACAGAGAGGTCTTTTATGAGTTTAAATGCAGGCATAGGCATAAGTTGTATCTCGCCATCTTCATAATCCTTAGTCAAAGTACGACAAGCGAGTTTTGGAACTCCATTTACCATCATACCACAGCTTCCACAAATACCGGCACGACAAACAAAATCAAAAGACAAGTCATGATCCATCTCTTCTCTTATCTTAGTAAGTGCGACAAACAGAGTCATTCCATCTGTCTCTTCTAGCTCATATTTAGCAAAGTGAGCTTTGGAAACTTTTGAGTTTGGATTGTATTTTAGTGCTTTTATAGTTATCATTCGTCCCATGTTATTCTCCAAATCTTTCATTTTTTGCTTTAAAATAAGGCTGAAGTTCAAAGTCCATCAAAGCTGTCTGAATCTCAAATCTATCTTTTCCGGCTGCTTCCATCTCTTCTCTTATCTTATCAACCTCTTCTTGCCTTTTAATGCTTATTTCATTTTCAATAATCATGCCTTTTCTACCATAACCTCTAAAAGCCGGTGGCATCTCCATATGCATGATGTCCAAGTCTTCATATTCAACAGTTGGTAGTGTATCGCCCTCTTTCCAACTTGTCAGAGTTCTCTTGAGCCAATGTGCATCATCTCTTTTTAGATAATCTTCTCTATAGTGAGCACCTCGACTCTCTGTTCTGTCTCTTGCACCAACTGCTACACAAAGAGCAAGTTTGAGCATTTTTGGAACTCTGTATGCCTCTTCAAGTTCAGGATTTCCTGCATGTGTTTTTGATTTTACATGTACATCAAGAGATTTTTTGTATAGTTCTTCAAGCTTTTGGACAGCTTCAGTCAAACCTTCTCCATCACGGAAGATTGCTACCTTATCCCACATAATATCTCTCATAGCAAGTTTGATTTCAAAAATATTATTTTTTCCATCATTTTCAAGCAGAGAGTTTATATATTTTATCTCCTTATTAAGTGCCTCTTCTATAGTTTTTGTTTTTATATCTATATCAGTATTTACACAGTGTTGGGCAAAATAGTCTCCAACAATCATACCTGAAACAACAGTTTCACTCACAGAGTTTCCACCTAGTCTGTTAAAACCGTGGAGATCCCAACATGCTGCTTCACCGCAAGAAAAGAGTCCTTTTAAAGTAGGAGATTCACCTGTTGGTTTAGTCCTTATACCACCCATTGAGTAGTGTTGCATTGGAAGTACGGGAGCCCAACCTTTTGGTCCCTCATCTGCTGGATCGATACCGTTAAATGTCATACAAATCTCTTGAACATCTCTTAGATTTCTCTCTATATGCTCACGACCCAAAATAGAGATATCAAGCCACAAGTGATCACCATAAGGAGAGTGCACACCTTTGCCGTTTCTGATATGCTCCATCATACGACGACTAACAACATCACGACTTGCAAGCTCTTTTTTCTCAGGCTCATAATCTGGCATAAATCTATGTCCGTCAACATCTCTTAAGATTCCACCATCACCCCGACAACCCTCAGTCAACAAAATCCCAGAAGGTACTATTGGAGTTGGGTGAAACTGTACTGCTTCCATATTTCCAAGTTTTGCAACCCCTGTCTCTAGCGCAATCGCAGCTCCCGTTCCTTCACAAACAACAGCATTTGTAGTTTGTCTATATATTCTTCCATATCCACCGGTTGCGATCAATGTGCCTTTTGAAACATAAGCTTCTAACTCACCTGTTATCAAATCTCTGACTACCGCACCATAACATTGTTCATTTTCTACTATTAGGGATACTGCTTCTTTTCTGTCTCTTATATCTATCTCTCTTTTTATTGCTTCATTTGCAACTGCATAGAGCATCGTATGTCCTGTCGCATCAGAAGTGAAACATGTTCTCCATTTTTTAGTACCTCCAAAGTCACGAGACTGTATATATCCATGTGTCTCGGCATCTTCAGTTATAGTTGTTCTTTGTGCATTTATAACAACCTCTCTTGGCCCTTTTTTGATTCTCGTCCAAGGAACTCCCCAGCCTGCTAATTGACGAATAGCCTTAGGAGCAGTTGTTACAAACATCCTAGCAACTTCTTGGTCACAACCCCAGTCGCTACCTTTTACTGTGTCTCCAAAGTGAACATCTTCATTGTCGCCTCTTCCCATCTTTGAATTACCAAGACTCGCTTGCATACCGCCTTGTGCTGCCGCCGAGTGAGATCTCTTAACAGGAATAAGACTTAAAACTATAGTGCTCAAACCTCTCTGTTTTGCTTCAACTGCAGCTCTCAAGCCTGCCAATCCTCCACCTATTACTAATGCATCACAATATACTACATTCATCTTATGCCCCCTTTTTCTGGAAGTGAATTCCAGAAAAATTCATCGCTACTAAAGTACGAAACGAAGTTTCTGCATTCATATCTCTATTTTGATTTTTAGAGTAGATTCCACTATCGATATTTTTTATTGTCATTGCCGTTGGTTGGTATCTTTGTCCTGCTTGATCTCTATGCTCAAGCCCTATCTTCATATATGCTGCCAATGTAGCCAAACCAAGAACTAAAAAGAAGATTGTGATAGCCCATTTTACTTTCTTAAGTTTTACTCTTGTCACTTTTGCATCTTCACCTTCAAACCATCCCCATTTTACGCAAAGTCTGTATAAACCTATACTTCCGTGAAACTCAACTGCTAAAAGGAGCAATAAATATACAGGCCACATCCATTCACTAATCATTCTGTCTGCTGAACCGTATGGTCCTATAGTTTCTGGTTTTGTTAACATTATAAACACATGCGCTGAAGCCAAGAAAAACATAGCAAAGCCTGTGAATGCTTGTATAAACCAAAGAGTCGTATCTTCATGCTTCATCATACCCATGTGGGTTCTAAAAGCTTGGTACTGCCTATAGTTTGCAGGAAATTTTCTCATCGCAAGTCCTGCATGGATAACTATAATAGTTGTCACTATAGCAACTGCAATTGAGACCAAAAAAGGATTGCCTCCTTTTATGAATGATACACCTTCAAACATCTTTGTAACACTATACATAAAGTCTTTGCTTACTAAGATGGATGAAACAAAGAACATATGTCCCCACATAAAAAGAGCTAGAAATAGTCCAGTTGCACTTTGCCAATAATCAAGTTTGGCTGGCATTCTACTCTTTTTTCCCTCTACCGACTTACCCAAGAAGCCTTCGATTAGGTTACTCACGCTTAATCCTTTTTATAAACTGACCTATGTACTATGTCGCTTCATCAGCAAACAAGAAAAAGCACAGTGCGTAGGATCAGTTCTTATTTTTTATAATATTACATCTTTTATTATTAAAGTGAAATTATGTATTTTACTTACATAATTGATTAATTAAAACTATTTTTTAAGTTAAAAAGTAAAGAATTATTTAATACAGGATAAAAAGATAAAATTTATCTGATTTTTTTCCTAAAAAGATAAATATATAACAGAAGTGAAATAAAAAACATAAATATCGAGAGAATTTGCCCCATAGTCATCCAACCATCAAGCACAAAACCGAGCTGAAAATCGGGCTTTCTAAAGAATTCTGCTACAAATCTAGCAAGTGAATATAGCATACCATAAAGCGCAATAAGCTCTCCGTCAAATCTTTTTTTAGACCTGTACATGTAGAGTATAACAAAAACAACAATACCTTCTAAAAGTGCTTCATACAGTTGAGATGGATGTCTAAGCACACCATCTACATATATTCCCCAAGGAACATCAGTCTCTCTGCCTATCAAACCTTTATTGAAAAAATTACCAATTCTTCCAAAAACATACCCCAAGGGAACACTCAAAGCCACTAAATCCAATATTTTAAATATATTTACCTTGTGCCTCTTGCCATACAGCCAAGTTGAGATCAAAAATCCAACTAGTGCTCCATGATAGCTCATACCACTAATTCCTACAAATTTTCCATCCATAAAGGGATTAAAAATCTGCCATGGATGGGTTAAATAGTAAGCTGTATGTGGATCATAAAAGAGTATAAAACCAAGCCTTGCCCCAAGGATCACACCTATTTCAACCCAAATAAAATAGTCATCCAAGCCTTTGGTATCTATCCCAAAATCATATTTTTTAGCAAAATATTTAGCCACAAAAAGAGCACTTACAAGTGCTAAAACATACATAATTCCATACCAGTGAACACCTATAGAGCCTATCTGAAATGCTACTGGATTAAATTTTTCATAAATGTGCTGCCAACTATTCATATAACTCTTTCATTTAATTTTATATTGATATCTCTCATTGAAACTCTCCACTATCATAAAACCAGCGATTGTCTCTCTTTATAAATTTACTTTTTTCCGTAAAGCTACTATCGATCTCTGAACAAAAGATTGTCGCTCTAAATGTTACAAAAGCCTCATCATTGCCATCTGTAAACTCTAAAATATCCAATTTTTCAAACTTACAAGAGCTACTAAAAGCTTTTAGGTTATCGAAATCTTTCTGAGATGTAGAGGTTTTAACGATGTATCTTATATCACCTACGGCAAAAGCCGAATATCTACTTTTCATAAGTGTCAGGGCATCTTTTGGCAAAGCTCCTTTATGGAAAAGTGCACAACACTTTTTGTACTTTTTTCCACTTCCGCAAGGACAAGCTGAATTTACACTAAACTTTTTCAGCTCTTAATGCCTTTGCTATCAATTCTAGCGGATTTTTAAAAATCACATCTTCATTTCCATCCACAAAAAGTGAGTTTGTTATCTGCATTCTGCAAGCACTACACTCTGCACTTACTATATCAGCCCTACTCTCTTTAATCATCGCAGCTTTTGGCATGCCGGCAGCTTTTGCCAAGTGGTATTTTTCACTCTGTATTGTCACGCCACCAAATCCACAACACCTATTTGAATCACTCATCTCTCTTAAGACATAATTTTGACTTATTAACTCTCTTGGCTCTTTGTAAATTCCTTGCATTTTTCTGGCATGACAAGGGTCGTGATATGTGATAATTTCACTCATTTTATCTTTTTTATTTGCCAAAATCTCTTTTAAATTTGTACATTTATCAAGGTATTCCGTAGCCATATAGATTTTTGGTGTTAACTTTTCTGCTCTGCTTTTCCACTTTGGTTTATCATGAAAAAAGTGCGCATAATCCACCTTTATCATAGCACTACATGTAGCCTCAGGAATAATCACGGCATCAAGCTCATCTATAAAGCTTTCCATATACTCTATATTGTGTTTTGCAAGATAATCAACCGTATCAAAATCACCGGTAAAATATGCCGGAGCACCACAGCAAAGTTGCTGTTTTATAAGATAAGCATCAATCTCTAAAACTTCTAAGATTTCCAACAGTGCTTTTCCAATATCTGTATAGGTATAATTTGCTAGGCAACCTATGAAAATTCCAACTTTTCCTTTTTCACCGTTTTTGATTACATCCGGGTGGGAATTTAAAAAACTTTTTGCCTTTGCACTTGGAAGCAACCTATCTTTTTTAATAATTGGCATAGAAAAACGAGGTTCCATCGAACTTTGCTTCTCATATATCTTAAATCCGCAAGTTTGAAATACATATCCCAATTTTGCAAGTAAATCCATCACTTTTCTATGTCTTAAGAGCCAAAAGAAAAGTTTTTTATACCAAGCTAGCCCATATTTTTTACGAATATCATCTCTGACTTGTTCTATCAGCATATCGACCGGCAAGTCATTTGGACAGATATCAACGCAATTTGTACACAAAAAGCAGCTCTCAAATATATCTTTTGCGTTTTTGTCCAGCTCTAAATCGCCTCTTTGATAGGCACCCAAAAGGTCTAAAAAACCCCTTGGAGATGTAACTTCATCCATATTGACATTGTGAATTGTACAAGTCGGTATGCATTTACCACATTTTATACAATCATCACTCGTAATCTTGAAGTCATACATCTATACTGTCTTTGAAAATCTTCGCTTACTCTGCGGTATCTTTTTGAGATATGCATCAAATGGCATGGATATATTTCTTATAAGAAGCGTACCTGTTGTGTTTACAGTTATCTTTTTACCGTCCTTATCTATCTCAACAAGTCCCTCTTGCACAAATGAGTCTAAATCTTCTATGGCATCACTAAAATAATCAAAAAAATCTATATCAAACTCTCTCTCTATTCTTGCAATATCAAGTTTAAAATTGCTCATTAATTCCATAATTACTGCTTTTCTAAGCACATCATCATTGTTCAAAATCAATCCTCTGTGTACTGGTAGTATGCCATTGTCTATGGCATTTTCATACAAATTCATATCTTTAAAATTTTGCACATAATGAGCTTTTCCTTCACCGATACTAGTGAGTCCAATTCCCACCAAATCCGCTCCGCCTTTTGTGGTGTATCCTTGGAAATTTCTATGCAACTCGCCTTTGTCTATCGCCAAAAATAGCTCATCATCAGGTTTTGCAAAGTGATCCATACCTATCATTCTCAAGCCATTTGATTGAAGATAATCTATGGTGTATTTTAAAATCTCAAGTTTTTCACTAGGCTTTGGAAGTGTTGTCTCATCTATCTTTCGCATAGTTTTTTTCATCCAAGGTACATGAGCATAGTTAAATACCGCAAATCTATCTGTATCAAGAAGGAGTGCTTTTTCTAAAGTCTTTTTAAAAGTTTCTAAATTTTGAAAAGGAAGACCATATATAAGATCCATATTTACAGATTTTATACCAGCAGCCCTAGCCATCTTTACTGCATTTTGTGTTACTTCAAAGGGCTGAATTCTATGTACGGCTTTTTGCACGACATTATTAAAATCCTGCACACCAAAACTGACACGGTTAAAACCTCCACTAACTAAAACATCAACTTGGCTCTTAGTGAGAAATCGTGGATCTATTTCACAACTTATCTCGGCATCTTTTGCAAAATTTTTAAAATACTTTCTGATTAACTCTATGATTCTCTTCAACTGGGAAGCACTAAAAAATGTAGGTGTTCCTCCGCCAAAATGCATCTGTATCACTTCTCTACTAGTATCTAAGTGGCGAGAAAGTATCTCTAGCTCTTTTTGGAGATACCCGATATATCTCTCCTTTTTATCATCTTTACTCGTAAAAACAACATTGCATCCACAAAAATAACAAGCACTTCTACAAAATGGAAGATGAAAATATAGAGATAATTTTCTATTTTTATCTTGGTTTTCTAAAATTTTTATGTACGAATTAGCATCAAAACTCTCATTGAATTCCGGCGCTGTCGGATAACTTGTATATCTTGGTCCCGGTTGTGAATATTTTGAAAATAGATCGAAATTTATCATTTAACTGTCCCCTCTGCCCATAAATGGCATTTAAAATTTTGTGCTCTTTTAGAGAAAAAATTTATGGGCAGATTCCTCGCCACTAAAGCACGAGCTGTCGCTCTGTATTGTTTCATTTTATTGTCCCCTTTTGTTTGGGCAAAGCCCAAGCAAAATTCCTCGCGACTAAAGCTTTGGCTGTCGCCAAGAAATTGCTATTTTTATGCGCCAAAGCACGAGCTATCGC
>JALVAU010000081.1 GCA_027011025.1 Campylobacteraceae bacterium
ATATTTTTCATCGCTAAATGCAGTTGAGATGATTATTTTAGTCTCTTTATCGTTTTGTCTTATCTTTTTTGTAAGTTCTATTCCATCCATATTTGGCATTTTTATATCACTCAAGATGATATCAGGTCTCTTTCTTAGATATATTTCATACCCTTGGAGCCCATCTTTCGCCTCATAGGCTTCTTTGAACATCCTCTTTAACACTCTAAGATTTACTGCTCTTACACCCTCATCATCTTCAATATATAAAATAGTAAAATTACCAAATTCATTCACTTTATACCCTATTTATCTTCGCTAGGCTCCATTTTACCCAAAAAGAGTTGAGTTATCAATGGCCACAAGAGCATTATGATGGTGATAACAAGTATGCTCGCAGTGATTGGTCTCTCCCATAAAAAACTAAGCGAACCATCACTGATAGTCAAAGCTCTTCTAAGGTTGTTTTCCATCATGCCTCCAAGTATAAAACCAAGTATCATAGGAGCCATAGGATAATCTACTAGCCTTAAAAATACTGCCACTATAGAGAAAAACACCATCATATATATATCAAATGTATTGAAAGTGACAAGATATACACCTATTAGTGAAAAGAACATAACTAAAGGCAAAAGAATCTGCTTGGGCGTTGCTAAAAGCTTAGCTATGTATGGTATAAGGGGAAGATTTAAAATCAAAAGTATTAAATTTCCTATATACATAGATATGATAACAGACCAGAATAGGGCAGGTTGCTCTGTGTATAGTGTTGGTCCGGGTTGTATGCCATACGATATAAGAGCTCCTAAAATAACTGCTGTTGTTCCACTGCCGGGAATTCCTAGCGTCAAAAGTGGTACAAAGGAGCCCGAACAAGCAGCATTGTTTGCGCTCTCTGGCGCTGCTAAACCTCGCAAGCTTCCCTTTCCAAACTTTAATTTCTCTTTTACATTTGCTATACTTCTCTCCATGCCATAAGCTAAAAATGATGCTATAGTAGCTCCGGCACCAGGAAGAACGCCGACAAAGAAACCCAAAACAGATGAGCGACCTATGACAGGAGCTATCTCTTTTATCTCTTCTTTGGTAACCTTTAGACTGCCTATCTCCTTTTTAAGTGCCTCTTTTTCCTCTTTTGTCATCTTTTGATTTTCTATGATATTCATTAGTGCTTCAGACAGAGCAAACGATGCCATAGCTAAAAGCAAGAAACTAATACCATCTATGAGATTCATATTGCCAAAAGTATATCTTGATACCCCCGAATCAGCATCAGTACCCACAGTAGCTAACATCAAACCAAATATAGTCATGATGGCGGCTTTTAGAAATTTACCCTTTCCGGCAAATGCTGCGACAGCTGTCAGACCAAGAACCATCAAAGCAAAATAGTCAGAAGATTGAAAACTGAGTGAAACTTTTGCAAGTGCAGGAGCAGCAACAAGTAGAAAAATAGCTGCTATAGTTCCACCTGAAAATGAAGCATAAGCAGCTATTGCCAATGCTTTTCCCGCATGCCCTTGTCTTGCCATAGGATACCCATCAAAGGCAGTTGCAACTGTGCCGGCAACTCCCGGAGCATTTATGAGTATAGAAGAGGTCGAACCACCAAATATAGCTCCATAGTAAACTCCTGCTATCAAAATCAAAGCAGAAGAGGGATCCATACCATATGTAACGGGTATCATCAAAGCTATGGCAGAGATTGGTCCAAGACCAGGGAGCATACCTATAAATGTTCCGGCAAATGCACCGATTGCTACCATGAAAATATTGTAACCAGATAGTGCTGTCGTAATTCCGAGCCAAATACCATCCATCATGATTGAGCTCCTAAGAAATATTCAAAAATAAGACCGTTTTCAACATATATACCTAGTAGTTGTGTTAATAGAAGCCAAAAAGCGATGCTTATGCCAAATGATGTCAAAAGTATAATTTTCCAACTCTTTTCGCCTAAAATCTTAAAACCAAGTATCAAAAACAGTATAGTTGATATAACAAACCCTAAACTTCTTATGGTGTATCCATAAAATATCATGGAGAGTATAAGATAAAATGCTTTTTTGAAATCATATGTTCTTAATTTTTCCATATCAAAAAGATCATCTTTATCAATCTTTATAAATGAAAAAAGTAAGAGCAAAAGTGAAACAACTATCCCCAATATCCCCAAATAATAAGGAAATGTTTGTGCTGTCATAGTCTCATAATATGCACCCTTAAGAAGGTGGATATCAAATGATTTATAAAAATAAAACAGTGAAAAAAACAGAAAAAACAGAGCACCTATACGACTTTTTACCATCTCAATTCTCCTCTACATGTAGAGGGGAGCGTTTGCTCCCCGTAAAATTTTACAAAAATCCCATCTCTTTCATCAAAGAACCTATGGTCTTTTCTTGGTCAATTAAAAAAGCTCTAAACTTTTCACCAGGTTGATATAAATTTGTCCAACCATTTCTAGATCTTACCACTTCCCACTCAGGAGTAGAGTACATCTTTTTCAATACATCTTGCAGAGCAGCCACTCGTTTTGGACTTAAATTTGGAGCTCCAAAAAATCCTCTCCAATTTGCAAAAAAAGCATTTATACCCATACTTTTAAATGATGGAATTCCTTCAAATGGTTCTTTTGAAGTTACACCGATTATTCTGACTTGTCCTTTTTTGTGTTTATCTAAAACTTCACCGAGTCCTGTTGACAGTACATCAACTTCGCCTGTCAAAAGTCCTGCAAGTGCTTTTCCACCAGCATCATAAGGAACATATCTTACTGACTTTGGATCTCCGCCTGCTGCTTGGAAAATTTGAGCTGCTACTAGATGATCCATGCTTCCTCTTGAACTTCCCCCTGCAATTTTTAATTTTTTTGGATTTGCTTTGAAAGCTTTTAAAACATCTGCCCAATTTTTGTATTTTGAATCAGGTCTTACAACCAACACTTGATAATCAGCTATGACAGAAGCGATAAGAGTCAAATCACGAAATGATTGAGGAAATACACCTTGAAGAGATCTTATAACTATAGGAGTAGAGTTAACCATCATAGTATTTTTCTGTTTTGGAGCGGTTTTTATGATATAAGCGATAGCTTTTCCGCCACCTCCACCAGACATATTTTCATAGGAAGCTTTGTTTATCAGACCAGATTTTGTAAGGGCTTCACCAACACCTCTAGCTGTTCCATCCCAGCCACCTCCGGCACCTCCGGGAATCAAAAAGTGTATGTAATCAACACTACTAGCTACCGAACTCACAGAAAATCCTGCCACAAGAGTAGTTGCAAGTGCAACTGTTTTGAAAATTTTACCAACTTTCCACTTCATATTTTCTCCTTTTTATTGATTTAAGAAAATAATATTAAAAAAAAATGTAAGAAAAATCAAATCGTAAAAAAGTAGTTTAATTTATAGAAATTTTGTTTTCTTTATGTAACAA
>JALVAU010000082.1 GCA_027011025.1 Campylobacteraceae bacterium
ATATCAAAACCACAAAGACTAGACGATTATCTACCAAAAAATTTAATAAAAAAGATATACTTTGAAGATCACCATATATTTACAAAAGATGAATTAGAGTATTTACTGCAACTACACAATGCATCTTCTATACTAACTACACAAAAAGATGCTGTGAAAATGGATAACTTCGGATTAAATCTTTCGATCATGGAGCTTAGACTAGAGATAAAAGAAGAGATAAAAAACAAAATCAACACATTTTTAGCCAATTTTGGATAAAATCCACTAAAATCATTGTCCGAGGAGATGAAAATCAAAAAGAAAATTCAACAAGCCAGAACTCTGATGGATGCACTTCCATACATAAGGAAGTATAATAAAAAAACAGTTGTTATAAAATATGGTGGATCAGCACAAGCAGATCCCGCCTTAAAAGAAAAATTTGCACAAGATATTGTACTACTTTATCTCGTGGGCATTAAACCCGTTATCATTCATGGTGGCGGTAAAAAAATAAGCAATCTTTTAGATAAACTTGAATTTAAAAGTGAATTTGTTGATGGACTCAGAGTTACAAGCCAAGATGCCATGGAGATTGTAGAGATGGTACTTGGTGGAAATATCAATAAAGAGGTAACAAATTTATTAAATTACCATGGTGCAAAAGCCATAGGCATCACGGGAAAAGACGCAAGTTTTATAGAAGCTAAAGCTCTTGATGAGGGCAAATACGGTTTGGTTGGGGAGATAACAAAAATAGATCACAAAGTAGTAGAAGATCTGATAGCTCAAGACTTTATACCTGTAATTGCCCCTATAGCAAGCGGGGGAACAAATCATCCAGGTTTCAACATAAATGCAGACTTGGCGGCCAGTAAAATAGCTGTAGCTCTAAAAGCAGAAAAGATTATATTTCTTACAGATACTCTAGGTCTTTTAGACGGAGATGGCAAACTTCTCTCAACACTAAAAAGAGAGGAGATTTTGGAGTTAAAAAACAGTGGTGTTATAAATGGCGGTATGATTCCAAAAACAGATGCATGTTTTAATGCACTAGAAGAGGGAGTTGGAAGTGCTCATATCATAGATGGTAGAGTCGAACACTCTATTTTATTAGAATTATTTACAAAAGATGGAATAGGAACAAAGATAAAATGAAATTTATAGAGACAAGAGGAAATGAGAGCAAAAAACCGGTGGAAGTAAACTTTTCATATGCTATTTTAAACCCAAGTGCTAGTTTTGGAGGACTGTATGTACCTGAGTACCTGCCAAAATTGGAAAAAGACTTTTTTAAAAATGCAAAAAACGACAACTACAAAGAGTTTACAAAAAAAATACTCTCAAAATTCGAAATAGATATAGATGAGGATGTGATTGATAATGCCCTGTGTTTATACGACAACTTTGAAGATGGAAAAAATCCTGTACCTCTTAGCAAAATTGAAGATGATCTATACATAAATGAACTCTACCATGGACCTACAAAAGCATTTAAAGATATGGCACTTCAGCCTTTTGGATATATACTCTCTGATTTGGCAAAAAAGCAGAAGCAAAACTACCTTATACTTGCCGCAACAAGTGGCGATACGGGTCCTGCTACACTAGACACATTCTCAAATAAAGAGAATATAAAAGTAGCTTGTATGTACCCAGATGGCGGAACAAGTGATGTACAAAGACTTCAAATGGTAACAATGGAGGGGAAAAATCTAAAAGTTTTGGGAATTGTAGGAAATTTTGATGATGCACAAAATGCACTCAAAATGCTACTCGCTTCTGAGCGTTTTAGAGATGAGTTAGAGAAACAAAATATAAAATTAAGTGCCGCAAACTCGGTCAATTTCGGAAGGATTATATTTCAGATAATTTATCATATATATGGATATGTCTCTTTACTGAAAAAACAAAATGCCCATGAATTTTACTCCATAGTTCCTAGTGGAAATTTTGGAAATGCTCTTGGGGCATACTATGCAAAGAAGATGGGTCTGCCTATCAAAAAAATCCTCATAGCATCAAATATAAACAATATACTAAGCGACCTCATCAACAAAGGCATTTATGATTTAAGGAATAGAAAACTTCTAAAGACAACTTCTCCTGCTATGGATATACTTATATCTTCAAATGTTGAAAGGGTTTTGTATGATAAATTTGGTTCAAAAAGATGTAAAGAGTTGATGGATGATTTAAAAGAGAAAAGATACTACAAACTAAGCAAAGATGAGTTAAAAAGCTTGAGAGAGGATTTTGATGCTGTATATTGCGATGATGAGTTTGCAAAAAATACCATAAAAAAATATGCAAAAAAAGGCTATATCATGGATCCTCACACAGCCACCACTCTTAAGGCTTATGAAAATTTAAGAGAGGATTCTACTCCGGCTATTGCTTGCTCAACCGCACAATGGACAAAATTTGCCCCAACTATGCTAAATGCTATAAAAGATGATGACAAAAAATATAGTGATGAAGTGGCTCTCCAAGAGTTTAGTAAAGCTCTACATGTAGAGATACCAAAAAGCATAAGTGAACTCTTCCAAAAAGATATAGTGCATGGCGAAGTTGTTGAAAAACAGGATATTGAAAAAGAGATTTTAGATTTTATCAAGGCATAAAAATGATACTTATTCCCGCAAGAATTGCATCAAATAGATTTCCAAAAAAGGTCCTAGCAAATATCAATGGCTATCCTATGGTCATCGCAACCGCTAGAGCAGTATCAAATATAGATGAAGTAACAATCGCAACTGACTCCAAAGAGATTGTAAATCTAGCAAAAGACTATGGTTTCAAGGCAGTAATGACCAGCAATACACACAATAGCGGGACGGATAGGATAAATGAGGCAGTTGAAAAGTTGGATTTGAAAGATGATGAGATTATAGTAAATGTCCAAGCAGATGAGCCATTTTTAGAGCCACAGATTGTAAAATCAGTCATAAAAAGAGTTGAAAAATCTATCCAAAACAATGAAGATTTGATGATAACAAGCTGTTATAAACTCATAAGCAAAGAGGATGCAAATGATCCAAATTATGTCAAAGTCATAACAGATGTAAATGGTTATGCTATATACTTTTCAAGAAGCAAAATACCCTTTGACAGAGAAGAGCACAACTCATACTTTGGACATTTGGGCATATACGGATTTACCAAAAAATCACTCAAAGAGTTCTGCTCCTTACCCTCTTCACCCTTAGAAAACATAGAAAAACTAGAACAACTAAGAGCTATATATCATAGCAAAAAGATTGCCATGATAAAAGTAGAAAGCAAAAGTTTTGGCATAGACACAAAAGAGGATCTACAAAAAGCACTAAAATTCTTTACCTAGTCATTTTTGAGGCTAAATCCAATAACTCTTGTTTTATTTGAAATTTTTGGGAATTTACATAATCAATAGATACAAATTGGAATAGAGCATC
>JALVAU010000083.1 GCA_027011025.1 Campylobacteraceae bacterium
CAGATTTATCTCCGGATTGAAATTAGTAGCAAACGGATATCCATGGTCTCCTGCATTACAATCAAGTATATCTATATAGTTTATCTCATCAAAAAGATACTGCTGTGCATAGGCACAAAAAACATTAGTAACTCCCGGATCAAATCCACTCCCAAGAAGTCCCATTATGCCAGCTTTTTTAAATCCTTCGTCTCTTGCCCATTGCTCTTTATACTCAAACTTTGCCGTATCGGGATGCTCATAATTAGCAGTATCAAGATAGTCCACACCACACTCTATACATGCATCCATAATAGTTAAATCCTGATAGGGAAGAGCTATATTCATCACCAAATCCGGCTTTGTGCCCTCTATGAGGGCTATAAGCTCGTCTATATTGTCCGCATCTATCTGTGCTGTTTTTATCTCTACATGTAGCTCGTCAAATATCTCTTTTGCTATCATATCACATTTTGATTTGGTTCTGCTCGCTAGTATAATTTGACTAAAAACTTTACTATTCATAGCACACTTTTTTGTAGCAACTCTGCTGACGCCACCTGCTCCAATTATCAGTACTCTAGCCATTATTTCTCCTTGCAAAACTTTTCATCTCAGATTTTATGATGATTTTTGCCAATTCAAGTGCCTTTGAGCGATGAGAAAATTCTCTTTTTACCTCTTCCCCAAGTTCACCCAAAGTATTTTGAAATCCCAAAGGTATAAATATCGGATCATATCCAAAACCATTTTTCCCTCTCTTCTCATCTACAATATCCCCGTACATCCACCCATGCACACAAAATTCACCCCTCTTACTTACGATAGCAATCGCAGCTGTATAAAAAGCTGGAGTTCTTTTTAACTTTTTTTCTTTTATTGTTTCTATGAGTTTATCAAGATTTTGCTCGCTTGTGGCATTTTTGCCCGCATATCTTGCACTATATATCCCAGGCTTTCCACCTAAAATATTGACAGATATACCACTGTCATCTGCCATAACCACCATATTTTTATCTTTGAGTTTTTCATATACTGCTCTAGCCTTTATCAGTGCATTTTCTTTGAAACTTTTGCCATCTTCAATGATTTCAAATGGCTCTATAATATCGGTAAATGCAAGGATATTAAACTCTTCCATGTATGATCTAAACTCTTTTATTTTACCCTTATTGCCAGAAGCTAACACTATATCCATTATAAATCCTTATCTCTACATGTAGAAGAAAATCTAATATCCTGCTCCATGCAATCTTTTATAGTCATTACAAGCTTTTTTATAACCCAAATCACACGCTTTTTTATATAGATTGCTTGCCTTTGTGAAGTATTTTTCATCTATATTCTCATAAGTATAACCAAGTTGCATGCAGCTTCTTATATCTCCTAAATCACACGCCTTTGTAAGTGCCCAAAATGCTTTTTTTGCTAACTTTGGAAATTTCTTAATCCCACCATTTTGCTGGATATTGTTCCAATAAGCTCCTCCCAAACTGTTACATCCAACAACAGAGCCCTTTTCACATGCTTTTTTCAAATAACCCATAGCTACCCCTAATCTTTTACTATGTTGCTTTTTATCCTCTGCTGTAGGATTTTTACTTTTTTGAAAATTGTACCAAAGGTTACCCTCTTCTTCTATCATAGAATTTCCTAAAACCACACACCCTTTACTGCTTCCGCTATCACAAGCTTTTTTAAGAAGAGTAAATCCTTTGCTATAATCTTTCTTAATAGATAATCCCCGCACATATATATAGCCCAAATTTATACAAGCATTTACCTCTTTAGAATCGCAAGACTCTTTTAGAAGTTTTATAGCTTCATTGATATTGCCCTTTTTATACTCATTCATAGCTCTTTTTGTAGTATTCACATCCCCGTATATATTCACAATCATAAACAGTAGCACTAATATAACATTTTTCATAACAATCCTTTTTATTCTGAAGAATTATTTTATCACAATAAGTTAAAACTTAACTTTTAAAATTTATTTGGATATAACAACTTCAGTCTCAACCGGGAATGGAAAATTTAAATAAAAGATAGTATCCTTGTGGGTGAGGCAACCAAAAATTTCAAAAATTATAATAGATTATTGATAATACCTGCAAAAATTTATCTTGCAGTATTTATGATATTTGCCATCTCTTTTAAGCTTAAAACTGCTTTGACTGCACCAAAATCAACAGCTTTTTTTGGCATTCCATATACGATGCAGCTTTTTTCATCCTGTGCATAGGTGCTTGCTCCTGCATTTTTCATCTCTAACAAACCTGTAGCACCATCATCTCCCATGCCTGTAAGCATAAAACCTATGCCAAAAATCCCCACCTCTTTTGCCATTGAGCGAAATAGTACATTTACGCTAGGTTTGTGAGAGTTTACCTTAGGATAATTTTTCAAAGCTATTTTGTATTGAAATCCGCTTTTAATCACTTCCATATGTAAAGCTCCAGGGGCTATCAAAATGCGCCCATGCATAAGCACATCTCCATCAGCTGCTTCTTTAACATTTGATGATGGTAGTATTTGGTTTAGTCTCTCAGCAAATGATGCTGTAAATCCAGCTGGCATATGCTGAGTTATAACGATGGGTGGATGATTTGTATCTAATTGCATCAGAAGCTCTTCTATAGTCTGAACTCCTCCCGTAGATGCACCTATGGCTATAATTTTTTTAGATGGAGGAAGAGCTTTAGTGGCTTTTACACTACTTGAAACTTGTTTTTGACTTAAAACTTTACTATGACTACGCCTCTGTACATTAGATATATAATGAGCGTGAGATTTTGATGCGATCCTGACTTTTGAGACAAACTCTTCACTTCTCTCTCCAAAAAAGTTGTTTAAATTGGAAGTTGGTTTCAAGACTATGTCAACAGCTCCCATACGCATCGCATCTATCGCTGAAGTGCTGCCTCTAGTGACTAGAGTGGAGCATATGATAGTTGGTATCGGCTTTTGCTTTCCTATCATCTCTAAAAATGTCAATCCATCCATCTTTGGCATCTCGATATCTAGTATAAAGACATCTGGTAATCCAACTCTCTTAAAAACCTCAAAAGCATCTACCGGATTTGGAGCAGTTCCTATAATCTCTATATCACGGATAGGTGCAAATATCTTTTTTAGCTCATTTCTTACAAGCGCCGAATCGTCTATAACAAACAGTTTAATCATCAAAAAAACTCCAAGTCATCATTTTCTTCATCCATATTTTCATCATCACCTGAATCTGAAAGTATGAAATTTTCTATCTCCAAACAGTTTTCGAGCAAAGAGGCATCTAGATAGTGGATATCGGGAGTTTTTGCTGTTACAAATATATAATTTTTCCAACTATTTAAATCATCGATTATACCTTGGATATAGAAACTTAATTTCTCTTTTTTATCATCCTCTATC
>JALVAU010000084.1 GCA_027011025.1 Campylobacteraceae bacterium
CCTGTTATCTCTTTTAAATCATCTTCTAAAATCTTCAAACTCTCAAGCGCGCCTTGCATGAACTCTGGTTTGTTATTTGTGATATGGTGAGGGTGAAGATTTGCAAATCCGTCAAGTGCCCCTACTCTCTCTTCTACTTTTGGATTGTATTTCATCGTACAGCTTCCAAGAGGATAAAAATTTGAATCGATAGAGAAGTTCTTTTTTGAAAGATTTGTAAAGTGTCTGACGACATCAAATTCGCTAAGTTCTGGTAGTTTTGCACTCTCTTGCCTAAGAAGTGAGCCATCAAGTCTAGGAGCATCTGCTACTTGTTGTTTAGGCAGATTTATACCGCTTCTGCCTACATGTGATTTTTCAAATATAGTAGCACTCATAATATCTCCTTTACACTAGCGACAAAGCTGTCCATCTGCGTTTTGCTTCTCTTTTCTGTGACACTTACAAGCACTCTGTTTTCAAAGTTTTTATATAGGTTGTCTAGTTTTAGTCCAGCAAAAAATCCCTTTTGACTCATCTTGTCCAAAAATTCATCGCATCCAATAGGTAGCTCCACTACAAATTCATTGAAAATTGGGCTTTGGTTGAAGATTTTTATATTTGGAAGTTTTTCAAGTTCACTCTTTAGATAGTTTGCATTATTGTAGTTTTGAAGTGCGAGTTTCTCAAATCCATCTTTTCCCAAAAGAGACATAAATATAGTCGCTCTCAAAGTCATAAGATTTTGGTTACTGCATATATTTGAAGTTGCCTTTTGTCGCCTTATGTGTTGCTCTCTTGCTTGAAGAGTCAAGACAAATGCTCGCTTATCATTTCTGTCATTTGTAAGCCCCACGATTCTGCCTGGGAGATTTCTTACATACTTTTGTTTAGTGGCTAGTATCCCAAAGCTAGGACCTCCAAAACCAAGATAGTTACCAAGGCTCTGTCCATCACCACAATATATATCTGCATCCAACTCACCGGGAGTTTTAAGCACACCAAGTGCGATAGGATAAGCACTCATGATAGCAAGGGATTTGTTTACATGTAGAGCTTCTACTATCTGCGAATAATCCTCTATGGAGCCAAAGAAGTTTGGATTTTGGAAGATATAAGCTGCTGTTTTATCATCAATCAAGGATTCTAACTCATCAGCATCAACCCTATCGTCTTTGGCTTGCATAATCACAAGCTCTATATCGTGGTAGGCGAGATATGTTTTTAAAATCTCTATATATATCGGATTTACTCCGCTATCGACTATGATTTTATTTCGTCTTGTGATTCTTATGGCCATCAAAGCGGCTTCAGCCATGGCTGATCCGCCATCATACATGGAGGCATTTGTCACTTCCATATTTGTCAATTCACAAATCAAACTTTGATACTCATATAGTGCTTGAAGAGTACCTTGCGAAGCCTCTGCCTGATAGGGAGTATATGCTGTATAAAACTCGCTTCTGCCTGAGAGTGCATCTACTGCCGAGGGTATGATGTGATCATAATAACCACCACCCAAAAAGCAGACTTTTGAAGTGTCATTTTTACTAGCCATCTCTTTGAAGTTTTCATAAACTTCAAATTCACTGAGCCCTTGTGCTAAATCAAAACTTTTCGCTCTTAATTCTTGCGGAATTGATCTAAAAAGTTCACTCTCATCTTCTATTCCAATTTGAGTGAGCATACGGCTCACATCATCTTTTGTATGCGGAGTATATGGCATTTTGAGCTCTAAAGTGTTTTAGTGTAGGCTATATAGGCATCTTCATCCATAAGAGTCTCTACTTCATCTGGATTGTTGAGTTTTATCTTTAGTATCCAAGTACCTTGTGCATCTTCATTTAAAAGTTCCGGCTTGTCTTCTAAATCCATATTTACTTCAATAACTTCACCGCTAAGTGGAAGATATATATCACTTGCTGCCTTTACTGACTCTATAAAAGCGATACTCTCACTTTTGTTTCCACTTTGTCCAACCTCTGGAAGCTCAACAAATGTGATATCTCCTAACTCTTTTATAGCATACTCTGATAAGCCTATAGTTGCTGTATCACCATCAAGTTGTGCCCATTCGTGTTCATTTGTATATAATTTCATTTTATTTCTCCTCTGCCCATAAAGAGCATTTTTTATTTTTTATCCACCCCATAAAACTTTATGGGCAGATTCCTCTCGACTAAAGCTTCGCCTTTGGCGAGAAGAATTTTTGTTTTTATTTGTAAAATGGAAGTTTTGTTTTATATATAGGCATACTTCCTCTTCCTGTTTTTAACTCTAAAGCCATATCTTCATCAAATAGTTTAGTATCTACAAAACCAAGCCCGATACCACTTTCAACCGACGGAGAGTATGTCCCGCTTGTAACATATCCTATCTTTTTACCATTTTGATATATCTCAAAACCATCTCTTGGCGATCTTTTAGAGTTTGTAGTAAAAGCTATGATTTTTTTGGAAATTCCTTCTTCTTTTTGTTTTAATAGAGCTTCTTTTCCTGTGAAGTCATGACTGTTGTATTGGACAAACATATCTATTCCAGCCTCAGCGGGAGTTGTCTCTTCGTTCAACTCATGCCCGTAAAGACTATATCCTTTTTCAAGCCTCAGTACATCTCTAGCTCCAAGTCCGGCAGGAACTGCACCAAGACTCAAAAGTTTATCCCATAGCTTTGGTGCTATATCGTTTCCGATATAAAGCTCATATCCAAGCTCTCCCGTATATCCTGTTCGGCTAACGATCGCAGGAACACCCATAAGTGTTGTCTGCTTAAAACCAAAAAATTTAAGCTCACTCAAATCAAATGAGACGATTTCTTGGAGTATATTTTTGGAATTTGGACCTTGAATATCTATCTTTGAAGTTTCATCTGATCTATTTTCAAATCTACCACTTTTTATATGTGATTTTATCCTAGCAAAATCTACATCAATTCTAGCAGCATTGACTACAAACATTAGATGCGTATCATCTAGTTTATAGACAATGAGATCATCTACAACACCACCTTTTTCGTTTAGTAAAAAACCATACTTACACTTACCGACCGGTAATTTTACAAAATCAGTAGTGCATGCGTTGTTTATACCGCTATTCGCGATATCACCTTCATAAAAAAACTCTCCCATATGCGAGATATCAAACAAAGCTGCTCCATTTCTACAAGCATCATGCTCTTTTATGACTCCAGCATATTGAACAGGCATCTCCCAGCCACAAAAACCTACATTTCTCGCATTTAGTTCTTTGTGTTTATCAAAAAGTGCTGTTCTTTTTAACTCTTCCATTTTAACTCTTTTTGTTGAATTTTGAATGATTTTAGCCAAAATTATATTTTAGATTGATAAAAAACTAAAACTTATATCTTTTTTTTAAAAACTGACCTTACGCACTGAGCACATATC